>CAZMZN010000021.1:0-6377 GCA_964570945.1 uncultured Gammaproteobacteria bacterium | reverse complement strand
ATATAAAAGAACAAATTAATTTGATAAAAATCTTGGAAGAAAAAGGATTTACTTATAAAACTTCTGACGGAATTTATTTTGATACCTCAAAACTGAAAAATTATGGACGTTTAGCCGGGCAATTATTGTCTGAAAAAGTTGAAGGGGCTAGGATTGAAAAAAATCCGGAAAAGAAAAATTCAGTAGATTTTGCTCTGTGGAAATTTTCACAACCCGGTGTGAAACGACAAATGGAATGGGAATCTCCGTGGGGTGTTGGGTTTCCGGGTTGGCATATTGAATGCTCGGCGATGAGCGAGAAATATTTAGGTAGCCCGTTTGACATCCATACGGGCGGCGAAGATCATATAAGCGTTCATCATCCAAATGAAATGGCACAAACTGAGGCGGCTCGTGGTCATAATTTAGCAAATTGGTGGCTACATAATGCGTTTTTATTGGTAGATGGCGGGAAAATGAGTAAGTCGTTGGGCAACACTTATTCACTGGATGATTTGCGTAAACGCGGATTTGATCCGTTGGATTATCGTTATTTTGTTTTAGGGGCGCATTATAGAGTGCCGCAGAATTTTACTTGGCAAGCTTTACGGGCCGCTAGGCAGGCTCGCTTGAATTTAATAAATGAAATTTGGCAAATTAATGGTAAAGACGGTCAAATCAATGCAGATTATGTTAAAAAATTTCAAGAAAAAATAAATGATGATTTAGATATGCCCGGAGCGTTATCTGTTGTTTGGCAAATTGTGAAAGATGGGGCAGTACCTGCGGGAGACAGACTGGCAACGGTTTTAAAAATGGATGAAGTTTTAGGGTTGCGTTTATCTGATATTTTAAAAATAGAAGTTCCTGACCCCGTAAAAAGAATTCTTAAAGAGAGAAAGCAGGCGCGTTTGGAAAAAAATTATGAATTATCAGACAAATTGCGTGAAGAATTAAAACAATATGGATTTGGCGTTAAAGATGAACATAAAAAACAAAAATTGATTCTTCAATTTTAATTTCGGAAATATTTTTATCTGATGTATAATGTTCTTATGAAACAAGAACAGGAGGTAAAAAAGAAAGAATTAGAAAAAGAATCTTTGCGGCCCGAATTAAACACCATAGATAAGGAAAGCAAGGGAGAATTGGAATTATCACAGTTTGAAGCCGGCGTTGAAGATCGAGAAGCGGGCGAGGACCCCGTTGAACAACCGGTGAAAACGCCGGCTGCATCTACCCATAGCGCGCTTGAAGTTAAAGATCCAGTTTTAAAGGATATTGAAGATTTGTTAGCTGAAGATTTATCAGATATTTATTTATCTTTGCCACAGGAAAAAAAAGCCGCTTTCCGCGAAAAAGGTGAGGAAACAGCGGCAAAAATTAAAAACATGATAGAAGCTGGCAAGGCAAAGTATAAAAAAATTCTTTCCCTTATAAGAGATTGGTTAAAGATGATCCCTGGCGTTAATAAATTTTTTTTGGAACAAGAGGCAAAAATAAAAACAGATAAAATAATTCAATACGCGCAAGAACAAGAAAAAGCGCTTTGATTATGAATATATCTATAGACTTAATAACAATTATCCTTTCTATTTTGGGATTTTTTGTTGTTTTACTTGTTGTTTTGTACGGTTTACGTTTTTTTGTTAAAAAAAAATATAGTAAAGAAGGGAAATACGCTCATGTTACTTTAATGGTAACAATACCAAGATTTAAAAATATTGAAGAATCCAAAGGTAATGAGCGTGTCGCTGATGTTCAGGAGGATATTTCCATTGCGGAGAGTTTCTTTGCCGCAATTGGCGGATTGAAGGCGGAAAAAGGGTTTGTGGCATGGTTGCGCGGCCGAGTTGATGAGTTGGCTTTGGAAATTGTTTCTCATCAGAAATTAATTACATTTTACATAACTGTTCCTAGGTATTTACAGGAATTTATTCAACAACAATTGCATGCACAATATAGTAGCGCCAATATCGAAGAGGTGACCGATTTTAATATTTTTTCACCAAACGGTACGGTCATGGGTGGTTATTTAATATTTAAACGAGAAAATGCTCTGCCGATAAAAACTTATAAAGAATTGGAAAGCGATCCACTAAATGCCATTACCAACGCTTTATCAAAAGTGCAGGAAGATAATGGAGTCGCTATTCAATATATTGTTAGATCTGCTCGTAGCCATTGGCGGGCTTATGGAAAAAGAATAGTAAAATTGATGAAAAAAGGCTTTTCTTACAAAGAGGCCAAGAAAGGTGGAGATGATACATGGAAAAATTTATTGTTCAATAAAAAGGACGATCAACAATCACCGAAAACTTTGTCGCCTGCTGAGCAAAAAATGATGGAAGGTATCGAAAATAAAGCCAGTAAAGCCGGTATGGAAGTAAATATCCGTATTATTGCCAGCGGAAAAAATACAGAGAGCGCTTTAGCTGATTTAAATCAGGTAATTCAAGCTTTTCATCAGTATAATATTTATGAATACGGTAATGCGTTTACAAAGGTGATACCAAAGAATAAAAAAATTGTTCAAGATTTTATTTATCGTAGGTTCAATGAACGGTACAGAATTATTTTAAACACTGAAGAAATGGCTAGTTTATGGCATTTGCCGCTACCAAGTACAGAAACCCCCAACATTCGCTGGCTAATGGCTAAAGTTGCACCTCCGCCGCCAAATATTCCTCAATCGGGCTTTAAGCTGGGATATAACGAATATCGCGGCCATAGAACTGATATTTATATGAAGCGGGAAGATAGAACTCGCCATATGTATATTATCGGTAAAACCGGAACCGGAAAATCTTGGTTTTTGCGTTATTTAGCAGCGCAAGATATTCGCAATGGTGAAGGTGTTTGTGTTATTGATCCTCACGGTGATTTGGTAGAGGCGCTGATGGGCATGATTCCCAAGGAAAGAATTGACGATGTTGTCTATTTTAATCCGAGTGATATGGAGCGTCCAATGGGCCTCAATATGCTGGAAGCTCCAAATGAAAACATGCGCGACTTCGCTGTTCAGGAAATGATCAGTATTTTTTACATGCTTTTCCCGCCGGAAATGATTGGACCAATGTTCGAACACAATATGCGCAACTTTATGTTAACGCTTATGGCTGATCTTAAAGACCCCGGTACTTTGGTAGAGATTCCACGCATGATTGCCGACGATAAATTTCAAAAGAAATGGATCGCTCGTGTTACAGACCCGGTTGTTCGTTCATTTTGGGATGATGAAATGGCTAAAACATCTGATTATCATAAATCAGAAATGATGGGTTATTTGGTTTCCAAAGTTGGTCGTTTTGTGGAAAATGAAATGATGCGCAATATTATCGGACAAGCAAAATCTTCCTTTAATTTTCGCCAAATTATGGATGAGGGAAAGATTTTGCTTGTTAACTTATCAAAAGGTTTAACGGGTGATGTAAACGCTAATTTGCTGGGGTTGATTTTGGTTTCAAAATTACAAATGGCGGCGTTTACCAGAGCGGAAATACCAGAAGAAGAAAGGCGAGATTTTTATTTATACATGGATGAGTTTCAAAACTTTATTACTCCTTCAATTGCCACGATTTTATCTGAGGCAAGAAAATATCGCCTAAATCTTATTATGGCTCATCAATATATGGGGCAACTGGTACAAGATGGAAAAACTGAAATTCGCGATGCGGTTTTGGGTAATGTCGGCTCAATGATGTGTTCACGTATCGGACCTGAAGACACTGAGGTTTTAGCTAAGGTTTATGAACCTGTTTTTTCACCGTTTGATTTAATGAACAATGAAAAATTTACTTGGAATACGAAAATCGTCATTGATAATTCGCAAACAAAGCCGTTTACTTTAAAAACCGAAGTCGCCGATAAGCCTAACCCAAAATTGGCGGCCGCCATTAAGGAAATGTCAAGATTAAAATACGGTCGACCCAGAGAAGAAGTGGAAGCGGAAATCATTGAGCGGGCCGGTATTGGTGAATTACATCAAGAAACAAAACAGCCTCCGATGCCGCCAACAATTTAGAGGAAAAATAAGGGTTTTGCCCTTATTTTTTATTTTTTGCAAACCATTGAAAAAATGATAAAATAAATCGCGAATTTGTTTATGGGACAAGTTTTATACAGAAAGTATAGACCGCAAAAATTTGACCAAGTTATTGGTCAGGAATTTGTGGTTACAACAATAAAAAATCAGATAAAGAGCAACAAAATAGCGCATTCTTATTTGTTTTCTGGCCCCAGGGGGGTCGGCAAAACGACTGTTGCCAGACTTTTGGCAAAGGCGGTTAATTGTTCAGATCATCAAGATGGCGAACCTTGCGGCAAGTGCCAAAATTGCATTGCTTTTGATGAAAATTCAGCTATAGATATTGTAGAAATGGACGGCGCTTCCCATAATGGAGTTGATAATGTTCGCGAAAATATTATTGAAGCCATCAAAATGGCGCCAAGTAATGGTCGGTATAGGGTATTTATTATTGACGAGGTACATATGTTAACCGGGCAGGCATTTAATGCTTTGCTGAAAACTTTGGAAGAACCGCCGGAGCACGCCGTATTTATTATGGCAACAACAGAACCTCATAAAGTGCCGGATACAATAAAGTCAAGATGCCAGCACTTTAATTTTTCCCGTATAGCTCAAGAAAAATTATTTAAAAAGCTGAAAGATATAACTGAACAAGAGGATGTAAAAATTGCGGACGAAATTTTATGGAAGATTGTTGAATTAAGCTGTGGATACGCGCGGGACGCAGAAAGTTTACTTGGACAAATTTTAAGTCTCAATAAGGCTGAAGTGACCGTTGAAGAAGCTGTCTTAATTCTACCCACGGATAATAATAAGCAAGCGATTGATTTTATAAAAAATTTGGAAGAAAAAAAACTGACGGTTTGCATGGATTATATAAATTCTTTATCTGATCAAGGTGTTGATTTTAAAATTTTTACAAGCGATTTGCTCAAAGTAGTCAGGCAAACAATTAAAAAATATATAAACGACGGCGAAAACACAAAAGCTCTGCAGTTGAATCAGATACTAAAAGGATTAATGGAAGTATCTTATGATATTCGCCGTTCTGATGTTGCTCAGCTACCGTTAGAGATTTTTGTTGTTGAATATTGTTTGCAAAATAATAATCAGGTTTCAGGAAAAAAAAAGACCACTGAAGATACGGAGAGAAAAAAAAGTAATTTAGAAAAAGCAAAAGAAGATAATATTCATAATGAAGATAAGAGTCATGACAAAGAAGAAATAAATGTTGTCAATAGCGAATCTGGTGTTAAAACCGGACAAACAAACAACGAACCCGTTTTTGAATTGGAAGAGTTGAAAGCTAAATGGGGTAGGTGTTGCGAAATTGTATCCAGATCAAATATTGCTTTACCATTGGTTTTGCAAAAAGGTGAACCCATCGCTGTTTATGGTAATAGAGTCCATATCGCTTTCAGACATTCTTTTCATTTTGAAACAATGAGCCAAAAGAAAAATTTGGAACTCCTTAGAGAGGCTATCAATGAAGTTATGGGGACTGCTGTTGAAGTAATGCCTATTTTTGAACAAGATGAAGCGGAAAAAGTTGTGGGTGATTTAGCTCAGGCTTTTGGAGGGACAATTATTGATTGATATGGTTAATATTTTAGTTTTTTTGATTTTAATTCTATTCTCGGGATTTTTTTCTGGTTCAGAAACTGCCTTTTTCAGCCTGTCTGTGGCCGATGTAAGAAAAATGTTAAAAAAGAATAAATTTGGAGCCGCTTATGTTTATCGCCTCAAAAAGAAGCCTGAAAATTTATTGGCGACAATACTTATAGGGAATAATATTGTAAATATCGCTACGGCTTCTTACGCAACAATTGTAAGCGCGAATTACTTCGGTTCGGCGGCAATGGGTATTGCTACTGGTATAACAACAATTTTTGTTTTGGTTTTTGGGGAGATTATCCCCAAAACCCTGGCGTACGGTAAAAAAGAATTTGTTGCCGGCCAGGCCGCGCCTTTGATTTATTTTTTATCTTTGTGTTTTTATCCTTTAATTGTTGTTTTGGAAGCGCTGAATGTATTTTTGCGTCATAAATTAGGTGTTATAAACAATGAAGCAATAACAGAAGAAGAAGTTAGAACAATGGCTCGCCTCGGCGTGGAGCATGGCGGCATTGATTACAGAGAACATGAAATGATTGAAAATATTTTTAGATTTGACGATGTTGTTTCGGGTGATGCCATGACCCCCTTGTATAAAGTTACCTTGATTAATGGAGATGTTCCGGTTGACCAAATTGCACATTTTATTGCCAATGAGGAATTTTCAAGATATCCGGTTTATGAAGATGATGAGGATAATATTATTGGTTATATCCATATAAAAGATGTGCTTAAGGCTTTAAATTCCGAAAAA
>CAZMZN010000020.1:4879-7905 GCA_964570945.1 uncultured Gammaproteobacteria bacterium | reverse complement strand
GTAAAAAATGTTGTGGATGAACCGCCAAAAATTAATGAAGGGGAGCTTATTGTTAACGATAATCAAGACGAGGAAGTGTCGCTTGATATTTTAATGGGGGTGGAAAATATAAATAATCATACTGACAAAGAAAAATCCGGAGATGGATTAAATAAAAATACAACCGATAACTTATCAGATATCGGTATTGATCAAAAGAAAAAATACGAAGAAAACACAGAGACAAGTGTGAGCGATATCATCAAAACGCTATCTGTTAAACAGAACGCGCTTATCACAAGTAATCAAGTCACATCTATTGAAAATACTATAAAAGATCAGCAAGCGACAGAACCGAAAAAAAAGAAGAAAAAACGCCGCCGCCGCAAAAAAAAGAAAAAAAATACCGGTGATATCAATTTGACCACAGATCAAATCGCGATAAGCGGGCGAAAACAAGAAAATATCGGCAATTATAAAAATGTTGACCAAGAAAATCAACCTGAGACGAGTGGAACGTTGTTGCCGGATCAAAGAATAAAATTTGATGAATAAATATGAATTTAGTGGAAGCGATTATCTTGGGTGCTATTCAGGGGGTGGCGGAATTTTTGCCAATTTCTAGTTCCGGGCATTTGATTATTGCTAGAGAATTGATGGGTGTTCAACATGATTCTTTGGCTTTTGATGTTGGCTTACACATAGCCACTTTGGTTGCGATAATTATCACCCTTTTGCCGGAAATTATTTCTTTGTTAAAAATAGGAATTGAAAAACCTTTAAAATCTTTAGCGATTAAAATTATTATCGCCACAATACCGGTGGCTATTTTTGGAATTTTTATCAATGAACATGCCATTAGAAATGTTTTTACCGTAAGTATAGCTTTAATTTTTTGGGGTATTATTTTAATTATTGCTGATGAAGTCGCTAAAAAAGCAAAGTTTGTCAAAAATTTGGAAAAAATTAATTGGGGTCAGTCTATATTGATTGGCTTGGCGCAGGTTTTGGCTTTAATACCGGGCACTTCACGTTCAGGTATTACCATTACCGCAGGTCTATTTTCTGGTTTAGACAGGGTGTCGGCAGCAAAATTTTCTTTTTTACTTGCCATACCGGCAATAGCGGGAGCCGGATTATTAACCGGAATAAAAGTATTAGAATCAGGGCTTGACGTATCGTTACCGGCATTGATGGCGGGTATGTTGAGCGCATTTTTATTTGGGATAGCCTCCATTCGTTTTTTGCTTGCTTTTGTTCGTACAAAAAGCTATCGCGTATTGGCCGTTTATAGAATTATTTTGGGAATTATACTGTTACTGTTTTTCATTTAAAGAACTTGCAAAATTTATAATTTGGTATAAGATTTATTTACATAATAAAGTTATATGATCATATTAGTATTATTATTAATTTTCATATTTTTTATAGTTTCAATTAGGCAGATTAATGAATATGAACGAGGAGTAAAATTTACTCTTGGTAAATATTCATCTACCTTAATGCCAGGTTGGAGAATTGTTATTCCCATATTTCAAACGATGCAAAAAGTTGATATCAGAGTTAAAGCGGTTGATGTTCCGGACCAGGAAGCTATTACCAGGGATAACATAAGTACTCGTATAAATGCAGTGATTTATTACAAAATTAAAGATGCGGCCAAAGCGGTTATTGAAGTGCAATATTATCATTACGCCGTAAGTCAACTGGCTCAGACTACAATGCGTAATGTTGTTGGCGAGATGGATTTAGATGAATTGCTGTCAAATCGGGAAGCGGCTTCAAAAAGAATTAAAGAAATAGTGGATAAATTGACAGACCCGTGGGGAATCAGCGTGGAAAATGTTGAACTTAAAGATATAACTTTGCCGGAAAATATGAAAAGAACCATGGCAAAACAGGCTGAAGCTGAGCGTGAGCGCCGTTCAGTGGTCATTAAATCTCAAGGAGAAATAGAAGCGGCTAAGAATTTGCAGGAAGCGGCGGAAAAATTATCGTCCGCACCTGGTGCTTTGCATTTGCGTACATTGGCAACATTAAACGATTTATCATCGGATCAATCAAATACGGTGATTTTTGCTGTTCCGGTAGAGGTGTTAAAGGCTTTTGCTAATTTTGGTGAACAATCAAAAAAATAATTTGATTCGCGCTACTAGCTAAGCATGGTTAGTTATTGGCAATCATGCAATTAATAAAAACAAGCGGTTGTCCGCTTGTTTTATTTTTGTACTATGGTGACCCTACCGGGAATCGAACCCGGGTTTCCGCCGTGAGAGGGCGGCGTCCTAACCGCTAGACGATAGGGCCGAATGCAGGCAAATAATATCCGCAGTTATCTAATTTGTCAATAAAATATGTTATAATAAATTTGCTATGGAGGATTTTTTATTTTTTGAAATCGCGGCTGTAATAATTACCGCCGGGGTTATTGCTTTAATAGCTAGATTGTTAAAACAGCCGCTGATTATTGCTTATATAGCAACCGGACTTTTGGTTGGGCCGGGCTTATTGGGAATCGCAGAATCACATCAGGTTTTTGATGCTCTATCGGAAATTGGAATAGCTTTTTTGTTATTTTTGGTTGGTTTGCACCTTAATTGGCGTAATATTCGCGATGTGGGAAAGATAGCGGTGATGGCGGGTGTAGGGCAAATTATGTTTACTGCTTTTGCCGGCGGAGTTATGGCATATTGGCTTGGTTTTGATCTTTTTACCGCGGCACTGTTGGGTATTGCTTTCGCGTTTTCAAGTACAATTATTATTGTGAAAGTTTTATCAGATAAAGAGGATTTAGATAGATTTTATGGCCGTATAAGTGTTGGAATTTTGATTATTCAAGATATTGTCGCAATGTTGATGCTTTTGGGTTTGGTAGCTTTTAACGACAGCGATGAAAGTATTGCAATGATTGTAGGTATCTCTATTGTCAAAATGGCGGCCGCTTTATTTTTCCTTTGGTTATTCGCGAAATTTGTTTTACCTCATGTTTTTCGCTATGCCGCTCATTCCCAGGAATTATTATTTTTGATCGCGCTCAGTTGGTGTTT
>CAZMZN010000020.1:1954-4869 GCA_964570945.1 uncultured Gammaproteobacteria bacterium | reverse complement strand
TCTTGCAGGCGGTTTAACATTTTTTGGATTTGGTATTGAGGCGGGTGCGCTTTTAGCCGGAATTTCATTGGCGGGATCGGGATTTCAAAGAGAGATTGAACAAAAGATTAGGCCTTTACGCGATTTCTTTTTGATTATTTTCTTTATTGTTTTAGGAACCCAGTTAACAGTTGAATTAATTGAACAATATTGGTTGCCGGCGTTAGCGCTAAGTGTTTTTGTCTTGATTGGTAATCCGTTAATTATCATACTTGTCTTGCGACTTTTTGGGTATCATCCTCGGACCGGATTTCTGGTCGGTACTTCTTTGGCACAAATTAGTGAATTTTCCTTTATTCTTTTGGGTGGCGGTATAGCCGCTGGATTAGCAGATCCCGATTCTTTACCCATAACAACAATGGTGGCGATAATAACAATTGCGATATCGGCTTATTTCTTGAAATATAATGAAAAAATGTACGAAAAGCTCGAATTTTTGTTTAAATGGTTGGAGAGTGTTCCTGATATGCAAGATAATAAAAATGATGATGATGAAGTGCCTCGAGTGATGTTATTCGGATATCATGAATTAGGCGCGTCAATATTGCCCGCGATCAAAAAACTAAAAGAAGATTATTTGATTGTTGATTTTGATCCGGCTGCAATTGATAGGTTGGAAATAAAACAAGAGCCTCATATATATGGTGATGTCGGCAATAGGGAATTTTTGGATTTTATTAAAGCATATAGGGCCAAGTTGATTATTTGCACAATACCTGATGTTAATATAACGAGAGATATTATTGAATATTTAAAAATTAAAGGATCGCGAACCGTAATTGTGGTTACGGCAAAAACAGCTCGGGGCGCTAAGAAAATGTATGATATGGGAGCTACATTTGTAATTGTGCCCAGTATGCTCGGGGGGGAATTATTTTCTGAACTATTAACCAAGAGGAAATATAAAAAAACAGCCTGGTATCCGCTGATAAGAAAACAGAAAAAATTACTTGCTGCTAATGCAAAAATATTTTAAGATTTTTTTATGTTAGGTTTTAGAAAAAGAAAAAATAACCTTACAAAAAATTATAATATTTCTTTATCTGAATCTAGTAGCAGTCGTGAAAGAAAAAATGAAGCTATGGATCGTTGGCGGCAAGTGATTGATAATTTAAAAGAGCGGCAAATTATTTCTCCTGATGGGACGATTGCTCCCGAGAAAAAAGTTATTCTTAGAGAGAGTGGTTGGAACGAAGGGCAGATTAATGAATTATCACGAAGAAGCCAGGAAATTATGAATGCAAAATGGCGAACAACTATAGAGCAGCTAAAAGATGGTGGATATATGGGGGCAGATGGAAGTGTAAACAGAATTCAGAGAGATAACTTACTTGCCGCTGGTTGGACCGATGAACAGATAGCTGAAGTAGCGCGTAGAGCAAGAATAGCCAATAAACAAGAATCAAATAATAACAAGCCTTTTAATAATCCGGATAATCAAGAAGAAGCAAGGCAAATCAAGGCTCAGATCGCTCAATTAGAGGCAAGATTGGCTCGTACCAATAATCAATTTGATCGTGATAATTTAGAAGATTTAATTGATAATTTACGAGACAAATTAAATCAGAGTGCCGCTTAAACATTATCTTGACAAGTAAAAGTTAGCAGTCTATAATTTAGACTGCTAATTTATGTTAAACGCACGAAGGTTGAAAATTTTAGCTCAAGTAGTGGAAAAATATGTAGAAACTGCGCAACCGGTTGCGTCAGCGACTATTAATATTGGCGTATCGCCAGCTACTGTTCGTAATGATATGGCCGCTTTGGAAAGAGCTGGCTATTTAAGGCAGCCGCATACATCTGCCGGGCGTGTTCCTACAGAGTTAGGTTATAGGCTATATTTGCAAAATTTTGTTCGTTTTGATTCTTCCGGTCGTCCAAGTTCGCAAATGCGCAATGTAATAAACAATGCTCAAACTCCACGAGAACTAGTGAGAGAAATGGCAAAGTGTTTAACGAGATTATCCGGCGAAACCGCATTGGCAAGTTTGGATACAGGCTGGAGCCACCATACCGGTATATCCAATTTATTTCAAAAACCAGAATTTGGCGATGTGCAGACTTTAAGAACAATTTCTAATATTGTGGATAAATTTGATGATATTTTACGCGATATGTTTGGCGTTGTGGATGAAGATGTCAATATTTGGATCGGTGGTGAAAATCCTTTTGGCGAACAAATGGCTACTTTAATGGTGAAATACCATTTACCCAACGGTATGACGGGAACTTTGGGGCTTATCGGACCATTGAGAATGAATTATGAGAAAAATATTAAATTATTAGGACACGCAAAAAAATTATTGGACAGTGAAATATGAATAAAAAAAAGCAGACAGATCAAAAGAATAAAAATGACAAAAAACAAGCTGTAAAAAATGCTAATAAGAAGAAACAGCATGATAATGCTGAGGAATATTTGCAAGGCTGGAAAAGGGCTTTGGCTGATTATGAAAATCTAAAGAAAAATTTAGAAAAAACAAAAGAAGAAAATAGAAACAGTATTAGGATTGATTTTGCCATGAGTTTATTGCCTGTGATAGATAATTTTGAACAGGCGGTCAATCATGTTCCGGATTTGTCCGGATGTGATGAAAAAACGGCAAAATCGATTGGGACTTGGTTGCAAGGGGTTATTTTTATTCAGAAGCAGTTTGAAACCGTGCTGAACGGAATGGGGATATCAAGAATTGAAGTAAATGGCGAAATTGACCCTAATAAGCACGAAATTGTCGGTGAAGCGGATGAAATGAAGGAGGTGTTAAGTGGATGGATAATGGGTGATAGGGTATTAAGGCCAGCAAAAATAATTATTAAAAAAGAAAATAAAAATTAATTAGAAGCATATGGGAAAAATATTAGGAATTGATTTGGGA
>CAZMZN010000020.1:908-1944 GCA_964570945.1 uncultured Gammaproteobacteria bacterium | reverse complement strand
ATCATGGAAGGAGGGCAGCCAAAAATTTTAGAAAATAAGGAAGGTGCGCGAACAACGCCATCTATGGTCGCTGTCGGCAAAACCGGAGAAAGGTATGTTGGTATGCCGGCTAAACGACAAGCTGTGACCAATCCAAAAAATACACTTTTCTCTATCAAACGTTTGATTGGTCGTCGGTTTGATGATCCGGAAGTGCAAAGAGATATAAAATTGATGCCATATGAAATTGTCAAACGAGGTGAGGGGGTAGCGGTTAAAATGGGAGACAAAGAATATACTCCGCAAGAAATCGGTGCAATGATTTTGGGGAAATTAAAGGCTGATGCCGAAGATAAATTGGGAGAAAAAATCACCGAGGCCGTTATCACTGTTCCTGCTTATTTTGATGATTCTCAAAGGCAGGCTACCAAAGACGCCGGAGAGATTGCCGGATTGAAGGTGTTGCGTATCATTAATGAGCCGACAGCGGCCGCCTTGGCTTACGGATTTGACAAGAAAAACGGCGAGCAGATTTTGGTATATGACTTGGGAGGAGGAACTTTTGATGTTTCTGTTTTAGATGTATCGGATGGTACGGTAGAAGTTTTATCTACTCATGGTGATACGCATCTTGGCGGTGACGATTTTGACAAAGCTATTATTGATTGGATTATTACGGAATTTAAAAATGCCGAAGGTATTGATTTAAGCGGCGACTCTTTGGCAATGCAAAGAGTAAAAGATGCTGCGGAAAGGGCAAAAATCGAATTATCTACTGCTCAACAAACAGAGATTAATCAGCCGTTTATAACCAGTGGTCCCGAAGGTCCAAAACATCTGGTTTTGACCTTAACAAGGGCTAAATTGGAAGAATTGGTGATGCCATTGGTAGAAAAAACAATGGAACCGGTTAAAAAAGCATTGGAAGATGCTAAATTATCTGCGGGTGATATTGAAGAAATTGTCATGGTTGGCGGTATGACAAGAATGCCGCTCGTACAAAGAAAGGTGGAAGAATTTTTTGGTAAAAAGCCAAATGCCAGCGTTAATCCTGATG
>CAZMZN010000020.1:0-898 GCA_964570945.1 uncultured Gammaproteobacteria bacterium | reverse complement strand
ATTCAGGCCGGCGTATTGCAAGGAGATGTGAAGGATGTTTTGTTGCTTGATGTTACTCCATTGTCATTAGGTTTGGAAACATTGGGGGGCGTCTTTACGAAATTAATTGAACGCAACACAACCATTCCAACATCAAAGAGCCAAATTTTCTCTACTGCGGCTGATAATCAACCCAGCGTTGAAATTAAAGTTTATCAAGGTGAACGAGAAATTGCCGCGGAAAATAAACTACTTGGTCGTTTCATTTTAGATGGTATACCACCGGCACCACGCGGAGTTCCGCAAATTGAGGTGAAATTTGATATTGATGCGAATGGAATTCTCAATGTTTCCGCAAAAGATAAAGGTACAGGAAAAGAGCAAAAAATAACCATTCAAGCGTCATCAGGATTATCTGAAGAAGAAATTGAAAAAATGAAACGCGACGCCGAAGCGCATGCTGAAGAGGATAAAAAGAAAAAAGAAGCTATAGAAATTAAAAACAATGCCGATACCGCAATTTATACGGTTGAAAAAATGATCAATGAAAATCAAGATAAGCTTGATGATAGCGAAAAGAAAGGGTTGCAAGATAAAATAGACGAACTAAAGAAAATAAAAGATGGCGATGATGTTGAAAAAATTAAGAAACTAAGCGAAGAATTATCTTTAGAGGCGCAAAAAGTGGGTGCAAAGATTTACCAAGAACAACAAAATTCCGGAACAACCGAGAAGAGCGGCAATCAAGAGCAAAAGCAAGAAGACAAAGTAAAAGATGCTGATTTTGAAGAGGTTCAGGAAGATAATAAAAAAGAAGACAAATAATTTTAGCGGGGCCAAGCTGTTTAGCTTGGCCCCATATAGGGGATTATGAATGTAAAAAAGAGTAAAATTTGGCGGATTTTTACTGGAGTTGCGT
>CAZMZN010000019.1:6943-8030 GCA_964570945.1 uncultured Gammaproteobacteria bacterium | reverse complement strand
AAGAAATTATGGGTGATATAGAAGATGAGAGTGATTAAAATTTATATTGACCTTTTTTGATTATCAGGCTATACTTGTGCCGCTAAAATACGATTGTGGATAGTCGAAATAACCAGAAAAACAAAAAAGAAAACAGATATTATTGGCTGGGTTTAAGAATAGCGACTGATTTTGGGGCAACAATCGCCATACCCGCTCTTTTTGCTCTTTGGATTGGAAAGAAAATTAGTACAAAATATGGACACTCCACAATAGTAGTGCTAAGTTTACTAGCGGTTTCATTTATATTAACCGCTATCATAATTTATCGAAAGGCAAAAAGATACGCTCAAGAATATGAACGACAATAATTCAAATAAATGGTCATTTGTTGCAATACCTTTAGCGGCTGAACCGATATTTAAACTAGGTAATTTTACCATTACAAACTCCATGCTCAATGCTTATATTGCCGTTATTTTCTTTGTGGTAGTAGCTTTATTGGCTTATAGGCGCAAATCATTAATCCCCAAAGGATTTTATAATGTTATCGAAGCTTTGGTGGAATTTTCCTTAAAGGAAGTAGAAAAAGTAACTGAAGATAAAGAAAAAGCCAGAAAATTTTTGCCTTTAGTGGCAACAATTTTTTTCTTTGTTTTGATTAGTAATTGGATGGGGCAAATTCCAGGAACGGGTTCGATAGGTGTTTGGGGATACATTCATCATGAATTGGAATTTATCCCATTATTGAGACCAGCCACGTCAGATTTAAATATGACTTTAGCGATTGCGGTTGTGGCAATTTTTTCAACACATTTAGCCGGAATCAGAACTTTGGGGCTATTTAATCACTTTAGCAAGTTTTTTAATTTTCGCGGTATTGTTCGTGCTTTCAAAAAAGGGCCAATGGCAATCGTGATTTCAATTGTAGAATTTTTTATTGGTTTAATAGAAGTTGTAGGAGAATTTGCCAAAACTTTATCTTTATCTTTGCGATTATTTGGTAATATTTTTGCCGGTGAAGTGTTGATGACTGTCATGTTGGGATTATTATCCTATGTTGCGCCGATTCCATTTATTTTTTTGGAATTATTGGTAGGTATTATTC
>CAZMZN010000019.1:1012-6933 GCA_964570945.1 uncultured Gammaproteobacteria bacterium | reverse complement strand
TTTTCGCTATGTTAACATTAGCCTTTTTGGTGGTGGCGACTAGCAGTCATGATGAACATGATGAGCATGAAAATAAAGATCATAATGATCTAGATGATGATCTAGATGCAGAACATAAAAAGAAGAATATAATTGCAGAGAATGCAGCTTAGCGGGTCGGCGCCGATTTTTTTAAAAAGATCGGCGTTGCTCCGTTAAATCATAATAAATAATAGTCTATATGGATGCAGAAACAATGACATTTTTAGCCAAAGCTTTGGCAATCGGAATAGGTTCGATTACTCCGGCATTGGCAATCGGCCTCATTGGTATGAAGGCCATGGAGTCAATTGGACGCAACCCTGAAGCGGCTGGCAAATTGTTTGTTCCAATGCTTTTGGGGATGGCGTTTGCTGAGGCTATTGCGATTTACGCTTTGATTATCGCCTTCAGCCTTTAAAGAATTCACTTCAACGATCACGCGTTGGTCGTTGAAAATGAGTTTTTTAAAGAAAAAATATGTCAGAAAATACAGCAGAAAATAATCATCAAATTAATCAACAAGCTGCTTCTGCGGAAGAAATGTCGGATTACAATAATAACGAAACAGCCATGGAAACAAGCGTAGAAAGCCCAATTGAGGCCGCTGCCGGCCAATTCGGTTTGAATGGGCAGATGTTTGTTGCTCAATTGATTAATTTTTTGTTGGTTTTAGTGGTGTTATGGCGTTTTGTTTATAAACCTGTAGTTAGAATTTTGGATGAGAGACAGGAAAAAATTGAAAAAAGCATCAAACAAGCCGAAGAAATAGAAGAGAAGGTGTTAAAATTGGAAGATGATAAGGAAAGAATTATCAATGAAGCGCGTAAACAAGCACAGGAAATTTTGCAAAAAGCTCAAGAACAAGGAGAAGCGCGAAGAAAAGAAATTATCGAAGATGCAAAACGGGAAGTAGAACGAATTATAACTCAAGGTAAAAGCCAGCTTGCTACGGAAAAAGAAGCTATGCTTAAAGAATTAAGAAAAGATATGGCTGACGCAGCAGTGAAAGCGGCGGCTAGAATTTTAAATGATCAAGTTGACGAGAAAAAATCTTTATCATTGGCTGAAGAAGTAATTCGCAAAATTACTTAGATATGAAAAAAGAAAAAGAGATGAAAAAATTGGCGGAAATATTTGTTGATACCGTTGAAGGTAAATCTCAAAATGAGGTACGAGAGATTGTAGCTGAATTTGTAAAATTTTTGGCTGATAATCGATTATTAACAAAGTGGAGAAAAATTGAACAGGAAATAAGTAAAGTCTGGAAAGAAAAATACGGTTTTTCAAAAATTAAAGTTGTATCAGCTCATGAACTTAGCCAAGAAATGAAAAAAATGATTACTGATTTTGCCAAAGGAGCTGATGTGGAAATGGCGGTGGATAGCAGGTTGATTGGGGGAGCGATTGTCCGTTTTGATGATAAAAGGATTGATGGATCAATTTTGGGAAAATTACAAAGATTAAAAACTGAATTAACAGATTAATATATATGAGCACTAAAAATGAAATATTAACGGAATTTAAAAAGCGAATAGAAGAATTTCGCGCGGATGCCAAAGTTGAATCGGTTGGCACGGTTTTATCTGTTGCTGACGGTGTTGTGAGAATTAGCGGGCTTGCAGATGTGAAAGCTATGGAATTGGTTGATTTCGGCCGAGGTATTAAGGGTGTCGCTTTAAATATTGAGGAAGAAACTGTTGGAGCGATCGTTTTGGGTGATGCCGGTCAAATTAAAGAGGGAGACACTGTTAAAACAACAGGTCAAATTTTATCAATTCCGGTCAATGATAGTGTTATAGGCAGGGTAATAGATCCTTTGGGAAAGGCACTTGATGGCGGTGAAGATATAAAATCAGATCATTATGAACCAATTGAAAAAATTGCGCCAGGTGTTATTACCAGACAATCTGTTGATACTCCTGTGCATACCGGATTAAAAGCTATTGATGCCTTAATTCCCATTGGTCGCGGACAGAGAGAATTGATTATTGGCGATAGGCAGACCGGTAAAACAGCGATTGCTATTGATACAATAATCAATCAAAAGGGAGAAAACATGAAATGCGTATATGTAGCTATTGGACAAAAAGAGTCAAAAGTAGCCAGTATTGCCGCTAAATTGGAAAAAGCCGGCGCTATGGAATATACAACGATTGTCTTGGCGGGGGCGAGCGATCCGGCTTCATTGGCATACATTGCTCCATATGCGGGTTGCGCGATCGCTGAATATTTTATGAATAAAGGTGAGGATGTTTTAGTGATTTATGATGATTTATCAAAACACGCTTGGGCATACCGAGAAATTTCTTTGCTATTGCGCCGTCCGCCGGGAAGAGAGGCGTATCCGGGAGATGTTTTTTACTTGCATTCTCGTTTGTTAGAGCGTTCAGCAAAATTAAATAAAGATTATGGCGGAGGTTCTATAACCGCTTTGCCGATTATTGAAACTCAAGGCGGTGATGTTTCTGCATATATTCCAACAAATGTTATTTCCATCACGGACGGCCAGATTTTTTTGGAGAGCGATTTGTTTTATAAGGGTCAGCGACCGGCTTTGAATGTTGGTTTGTCAGTATCTCGCGTAGGATCAGCCGCTCAAACAAAAGCAATGAAGTCTGTCGCAAAGACTCTGAAAGTGGATTTGGCTCAATATAGAGAACTGGAAGCTTTTGCTCAATTTGCCACTGATCTGGACGCGGCAACAAAGAAACAACTTGATCGTGGAGCCAGAGCAATGGAATTAATGAAGCAAAAGCAATATTCACCAATGCCGTTTGAAGAGCAAGCGGTTATGATTTTAGCCTTGAACGAAGGTTTTCTGGATGATATTCCGGTGGATAAAATATTGGAATTTGAAGAGCAATCATTAAATCATTTAAGAACTGTTGCTGCTGACATTCTAAAATCCATTCATGAAGAAAGAGTTATTAATGATGAAGACAAGGAAAAAATCAGCAAATATATTTTGGAATTTAAATCAACATTCAACAAATAGCTCAAAATATGGGAGCTAATGCAAAAGTGGTTAAAAGAAGAATAAAATCAATCGCCAATACGATGAAAATTACTAAGGCGATGGAGCTTGTAGCTGCCTCAAAAATGAGACGGGCGACAATGGCGGTTGTAGATACAAGACCGTTTGCCAAATTATCATGGCAAACCATTAAATCAATTGCTCAATATGCGCCCAGCGTTAGTCATCCGCTTATTGAAGAGAATGAGCAAGCTGAGAAAATTCTTTTGGTTTTGTTTACTTCTGACAGAGGGTTAGCCGGCGGCTACAATGCCAATGTAATCAAAAAAGCAATTCAATTATTGCGCGATAACAAGGGTATTCCATTTGATTTAATTTCAATTGGAAAAAGGGGGAATGCCGCTTTATCTAAAAAGAAAGTAAATGTAATTGCCAATTTTGAGGGCCTAACCAATAAACCTACTTTTAAGGATGTGTTGCCAATTGCCAAAATGATCGTTGATGGTTATAGCGAAGGAAAGTATAAAAAGGTTGTAATCGCTTACACTGATTATATTTCCGGCCTTGAGCAAAAAGCGCGATTGCTTGAGTTGTTGCCTTTTGGTGGTCCTGATGAGGAACTGGGAAGCGTGAGTAAAAAAGACAAAAATGTTAACGGAAATGGAATTTACGAATATACTTTTGAACCCAATGCTCAAGAAGTGTTCAATAGAACACTGCCAAGATTGGTTGAAACTATGGTTTATCAGGCATTGTTAGAGGCGACGGCATCAGAGCATTCGGCGCGAATGATGGCTATGAGAAATGCTAGTGATGCCGCCGGAGAAATGCTGGAAGAGTTGCGCTTTACTTACAATCGTATAAGGCAGGCAGGTATTACTCAGGAGATCGCGGAAATCTCTACCGGAAAAGCCGCTTTAGAAACTGCAAATAACTAGTTAGAAAACATATGCAAACTGGAAAAATATCTTCAATTATAGGAGCGGTCGTGGATGTTCGCTTTGAGGGCGAAGTTCCCGATATTTTAACCGCTTTGGAAGTTAAAAACGGTGATCAAACATTGGTTTTGGAAGTTGCCCAGCAATTGGGTGACGGTGTTGTGCGAACAATCGCCATGAGCTCTACCGATGGATTGCAACGAGGCTTGGAAGTTGTAAATACAGGTAAACCGATTTCAGTGCCGGTTGGACCTGAAACCTTGGGGCGCATGTTTGGTGTTATCGGAAATACAATTGACGGAAAAGGTGAAGTAAAAACAAAAACAAAGGCGCCTATTCATAAAAAAGCACCTGAGTTTTCCGAGCAATCTACAGAAGCGGAGATTTTTGAAACAGGTATTAAAGTTATTGATTTGATTTGTCCTATCCTTAAAGGTGGAAAGTCAGGCTTGTTTGGAGGTGCTGGTGTGGGTAAAACAGTTTTGATTCAGGAAATGATTCATAACCTTGCGAAAGAGCATGGGGGATATTCAGTATTCGCCGGAGTGGGAGAAAGAACTCGTGAAGGAAATGATTTATACCACGAAATGAAAGAAAGTGGAGTTTTGGATAAAACAGTCTTAACTTTTGGTCAGATGAATGAGCCACCGGGAGCGCGTGCACGGGTTGCTTTGGCCGGATTAACAATGGCTGAATATTTCCGAGATGAAGAGCACAGAGATGTTTTGATGTTTATTGATAACATTTTCCGTTTTACTCAAGCTGGATCAGAGGTATCTTCTTTGCTGGGACGAATTCCTTCAGCTGTGGGATATCAGCCGAACCTGGCGACGGAAATGGGTGCTTTGCAGGAGAGAATTACTTCCACAAAACACGGTTCCATCACTTCTATTCAGGCGGTTTATGTTCCTGCCGATGACTTGACCGATCCGGCTCCGGCAACAACCTTTGGTCACTTGGATTCCACTGTGGTTTTATCAAGAAGTTTAGCAGAATTAGCTATTTATCCCGCGGTTGATCCGTTGGATTCAAATTCAACTATTTTAGACCCAAATATTGTTGGCCAAGAGCATTATGAAGTTGCTCGCGGAGTTCAGAAGGTTTTGCAGAAATATAAAGATTTGCAAGATATTATTGCGATTTTGGGTATGGATGAATTATCCGATGAGGATAAACTGATTGTTGCACGCGCCCGTAAAATTCAAAAATTCCTTTCCCAGCCCTTCCATGTTGCCGAGCAATTTACGGGAACACCCGGAAAGTATGTCAGTGTTGCCGAGACTGTTCGCGGCTTTAAGGAGATTTTGGAAGGAAAGCATGACGATAAGCCAGAACAGGCATTTTATATGAAGGGTGGAATTGATGAAGTAGTGGCTGAAAATTAATTATGAAAACATTGTCGCTAAAAATTGTTACACCGGAAAGAATTGTATTTGAAGATCTTGTAGAAGCTGTATCTGTAATGACGCAAACCGGTGAAATTACAATTTTGCCAAATCATGCTCCTTTGGTTTCTTTGTTGAAGGCGGGCGAAATGCGCTTGTTTAGCAAAGGAATGGAATCACTATTGGCTGTCTCAACCGGTGTGATTGAAGTAAAGCCGGGAAATGAAGTGATTGTTTTAGCGGATACTGCTGAGCGGGCAGATGAATTGGTTTTGGAGCAAATTGAAGAAGCTAAAAAATTGGCCCAAAAAAGATTGGAAGAAGCTCGTAATAAGAGCGAAGTCGCTTATGCTGATGCGCTTGTGAACCTTGAGAAAGAATTGGCTCGCTATAAAGTGGCAATGAAAGGCAAATATCGCAATGTGGGAAAAACCAGATAAAAAAGATAAAACTGCCTTATATGGCAGTTTTTAATTTTGCTTGATTTTATTTTGAAGTCGCTATAATATACCGCCGCCACCAAAAAAGGAGGATTGCATGATGGCAAACACCCCTATGAGGGGATTCTTCAATTCCTTGTTGCCCGGTGGAGAACCGGGTGCG
>CAZMZN010000019.1:0-1002 GCA_964570945.1 uncultured Gammaproteobacteria bacterium | reverse complement strand
ATCGGCTGTGTAGAGCCGGGCTTGCACGGTCCGACGGAAATGGCGGCGCTTCGCGCCGCACTGCGGCCTTTGGCCGCTTCCGTGGGGGTGCACGGTCGTTTTGTGCACGACCATGTTACCATGCCCGGTGCCGTGCCGTCGCTGGCGCACAGCGGTCGTGAAAGCGATCGCTGGGAGGATTTCACCGATATGGTGAAGTCCTTGATCAGCGCGCACGGAACGCGCGCTATTGTTCTTTATGAGCACACGGAATGTGCCGGCCGGCAAATGCTGTACGGAAAAATGTCGGCCGACAAGGAAACACGCAACATTCGCGTTTCCTTGAGTGTGCTCGAGGAGCGCTTGAGAGCGTTTCTGGAGCATCAAGTTGATGAAGAAGGGGTTGTCGCCCCCAACGGAGAAATCCGTATTTATCGCCTCGTTGGCGTCCTGAACGGACGCCACGATGGCCGCCGTAGCCTTTGGCGAGTAATGGCGGCCGCCGAATTTTTCGCCTGGCACGAGGCCGGACGACCCCTGTCGCCAGCCTTGCGCTGGGGGGAGCGCTGGGGCCGCAACCTGGGTTGGCGGCACTGATGTTTAAGCGGCTATGCTAGCCGCTTTTTATTTTTTTTGCTAAACTTTGTCAGTAATTAATAAATTGCTTATGTCACACCAATGCTCGCATGCACTAATCAGATGCATGGACTTTCGCCTTGAAGGCGCAATTCAAGATTATTTAAAACACAAGAATTTAGTTAATGATTGTGATGTGATATCCCTAGCCGGAGCCGGAAAAGATTTGATTGAAAATGAGAACGGATTCTTATCCAATCAAATTGAATTATCTAAAAAATTACACAGCACCAATACTTTTATTATTATGCATCATATGGATTGCGGCGGTTACGGCGGCCACAATGCTTTTGAGAGTATTGAAAAAGAAAGAGAATTCCAAATTCAGGAAATGAGAAAAGTAGAAGAAATAATAAAAAGTAAATATCCCGATGTGAATATTGTTAA
>CAZMZN010000018.1:3588-8719 GCA_964570945.1 uncultured Gammaproteobacteria bacterium | reverse complement strand
GATATAATTTTTTATCTAAAATTTCCGGTAAAGTTGATAGTATATATTCAGTAATAAATCTTTTTGCTTCATCCCAGCCAAAATCCAAATAAATCGCTCCAATGATCGCCTCCATGGCATTGGCCAAAATATAATTTCGCGCTTTAACATTCTTATCTTTAGCTTCGCCTTTTGATAAATACAAAAAATCTTCTATGCCAATCTTTCTGGCAACTTTTGATAAATTTTGCCCATTAACCAAAGCCGCCCTATAATTTGTTAACTCACCCTCGGGATTATCAAAATTTTCAAACAAATATTCAGTAACCACCAGTTCCAAAACCGCATCCCCTAAAAATTCCAGCCTTTCATTATGACCCAAATGAAAATCAGCATGTTCATTCAAATAAGAGCGATGCACCAATGCTTGCTCCAAATGACCATCGGGTAAATATTCTATATTAATTTTTTCTGCCAGTTTTTCAATAGGCTGCCTTGCTTCCATAATCTTAGTTTTTATTTTTATCTGAAGTTTTATCGATTTCTTTTATTTCTCCTTTTTTAAGCATATCTTTATAAATTGCGCCCAAAACACCGTTAATAAATTTTCCAGACGCTTCGCCGGAAAACTTTTTTCCTAATTCTATTGATTCATTAATCGCCACCTTGGCCGGAATTTTTTCATCAAATTTTAATTCATATGCACCCAAACGTAAAATATTTCTATCGGCACTGGTCATATCATCAATCCTCCACTCAAGTGCGTAATGCTCAAGTAAATGATCTATCTCATCTATTCTCGCGATCACGCTATTAACCTGCTCTGTTAAATAACCGCCGTCATCAAAACCGGGGGCGAATTCTTCTTTCACATATTTTATAATTTCTGGCAAGCGATTATTGTCTCGCCCGTTAAAATCCCATTCAAACAGGCATTGCATTGCCATTGTGCGTGCTAAATGACGATTGGACATAATATCTATATCTGCAAAGCTTAAAAAAAGTATAACAAAAAAAGCAAAAGCAGACTATTGGTCTGCTTTTGCGGTCTTTTTTTCCAAAGCTTTTACCGCTTTTTCCATTTTACCCTTTACTTGCCTGCCCTTATAAAAACCACATGACGGACAGATGCGATGAGGTAAAATCGGCTCCCCGCATTTTTGACACTGTGCAACAGCCGTCTTACTAAGAGCATGATGACTGCGGCGGCGGCGAACCTTTGATTTTGAATTTTTGAATGCTGGTACTGACATAATTTTTGTAAACGGAGTGTATATGAATTACAGTTTTAAGTCAAGGGATTTCTGATAATTATCTTTTTTTACTTGTTTGATCTTTCTTTGTCACCACCGCTTCGGAAACTGCTTTTTTTATGTCTTTTTCTTGTTGTTTACTATCTACAATCGCCACACTTGACACCTTATCATTAGCTTTTTTGAATCGCATCACTCTTACGCCTTGAGTTGCTCTACCCAATGTAGATACAGATTTAATCGCCAACCTGATCACTTGCCCCAATTCAGAAATCACAATCAAATCGCGGGCATCATTTTTATAAACAATGCGTGCGGAAACAATCTTACCGGTTTTACTGGTAATTTTGGCGGTCCTGATACCCATTCCGGCGCGTGATTGCGTTTTATATTCGCGCAAAGCGGTTCTCTTACCATAACCATTCTCCATAATTACTAGTAATTGCGCATCTTTGCTGTCATCATTTTTTATAACACCCATGCCAACAACAACATCATCACCTTTTAATTTAATAGCCCGAACACCGGCGGCGACACGACCCATCGGACGAACATCTTTTTCACTAAAACGAATAGCCATGCCATTGGCGGTGGCAAGAATTATTTCATCTTTTCCACTGGTTACCTTAATCCATTCCAAAGCATCACCGTTTTTTAATTTTATCGCTATCAATCCGGACCGACGAACATTTTCAAAATCTTTCAATTCTGTCTTCTTGATTGTACCTCGGCTTGTTACCATCATTATGTATTTGCCATTTTCTAAATCCCTGGACTCCAAAGTTGCCGTCACTTTTTCTCCCGGCGACAATTGCAAAAAGTTTACAATCGCCTGCCCCTTTGCCGTGCGAGAAGCTTCTGGAATTTCATAAACCTTCAACTTAAATACACGGCCGCGCGAAGTGAAAAACATAATATCCTGATGTGTTGTTGAAGTAAAAATTGATTCAACACTATCCTCTTCTTTGGTTGTCAATCCGGCCACTCCTTTGCCTCCCCGCGCTTGCGATTTAAAAGTATCAGGAGATAAGCGTTTTATATAACCGTCTTTAGTCATCATTACAACTGTTTGTTCATCAGGAATAACATCTTCCATTGAAAATTCTTTGATGCCGGTTTTTATAATTTTTGTTCTTCTTTCTTGCCCGTATTTATCAATCAGATCCTCTACTTCTTTGCGGATAACACCCATCATCTTTTTATTTGACTTTAAGATTGACCTTAATTCTTTAATCAAAGCTAATTTATCTTCATATTCGGTTTCTATTTTTAATCTTTCCAAATTAGCCAAGTTTTGCAACCGCATTTCTAAAATCGCAATCGCTTGCCTTTCCGTCATCTTGAACGCTTTTATTAAATTAACCTTGGCAACATATTTATCTTTAGATTTTTTAATGGTGGCAATAACTTTATCTATCTTTGCCAAAGCTATCATTAACCCTTCCAAAATATGAGCCCTGTCCTCAGCTTTGGCTAAATCAAATTCGGTTCTACGACGCACAACTTCACGGCGATGTTTGATAAATTCTTCCAAAATTGCCTTTAATCCCAATGTACGAGGCTGTAATCCGCCATCAACCAAACAAACCATATTGTAATGAAATGTTGTTTGCAGTGGCGTTAATTGATACAGACGATTCAAAACTTTGCGCGGATATGCATCACGCTTTAATTCTATAACAACTCGCACTCCATCTTTATTACTTTCATCGCGCAAATCTTTAATGCCGTCAATTTTCTTTTCTCTAACCAATCCAGCAATTTTTTCAAGCAATGCCGCCTTATTAACCATATACGGCACTTCCGAAACAACAATTTGATGAGCGCCTTTTTTACCATCTACGATCTCAGCTTTAGCGCGTACCACTACTCCGCCTTTGCCGGTCGCATAAGCCGCTTTTATATCCTTTGCGCTATATGCTATTGCCCCGGTGGGAAAATCCGGACCCTTAACATGTTCCAGCAAATCATCCAAAGTAGCGTCTTTATTATCTATCAAAGTTAAAATAGCCTTCCCTATTTCACTTAAATTATGCGGGGGTATGTTAGTAGCCATACCTACCGCTATTCCCAATGTCCCATTTATCAATAGATTCGGCATCTTTGCCGGTAAAACCGCTGGTTCTTTGTGTGATCCGTCATAATTTGGCTTAAAATCAACGGTATTTTTTTCAATGTCAACCAACATTTCCTCGGCAATTGATTCCAATTTCGCCTCTGTATAACGCATAGCAGCGGCGCTATCACCATCCATAGAACCAAAGTTTCCTTGCCCTCGCACCAAAGGATAACGATAAGAAAAATCCTGCGCCATACGCACCATAGCCTCATAAATAGACGAATCTCCGTGAGGATGGTACTTAGCCATAACTTCTCCGACAACATTGGCCGACTTTCTAAACTTTGCATTTGCACGCAAACCAATATTCCACATCGCATACAAAATACGCCTTTGCACAGGCTTTAACCCATCTCTAACATCAGGCAAAGCCCGCGAAACAATAACAGACATTGCGTAATCCAAATACGCTCTTTTCATCTCCTTGGTAATATTCTGTGAAATAATTTCTCCAATCACCTGCGGTTCTTTTGTTTTATCTTTTTCCGGTGTTTTTTTTGCCATAAAATTCAGCCTATTTTTGATTATTTGATAATTTGCTGGCCGCTATTTTACCAACGACAGATATTAACTCATTATTTTTACGATCTTCTATATTATTTGTTGATAAAACCATCTCCGCACCATTTTTTAATATGGATTCAGCATCTACCACTACTTCAGTTAAAGTTTTATTTAATTCTGGTATTTGTTTTTTTGCCCCGTCTGTCACTTCGTTCATTTTATGCATATTCTGCATTATCGCAACTCGCCTTGCGTCGTTTTTTGCCGAAAACTCATTTATTATTTTTTGCCACTGCGCTATCCATAAAAAAAATACCGAAAACAGCACCAAAATAACAGACAGAAATAATATTGCTTGGTGAAAAATAGCAATCCTACGCATAATTTAAGAACGAGACAAAAGCATAATTTTCATTTCTTCTTGAGGCAACCCTGATCGGCTAATTTTAATTTTATTTACTTCTTCCACCGGCGCGCCCACTTCTTTAATAAAAGCATTTGCGGGATCTAACTTAATTTTTAAACCGTCAGTATAAAAATAAGATGGAACCACAATTCTCGGCTCTATCTTTGCCACCAATAACGCTGCTGATTTAGCATTCAAGACACGCTCACCCCCAACAGGTAGTAATAAAATATCCACCGCCCCCAACAATTCCAATTCTTTATCTGTTAATTCGCGATCAATAGCGCCCAAAAAACCAACCGCAATATCTTCCAATTCAAACTTATAAATTGTATGCTGATCACCATTTGCCAGTTTAGCTTCAATACCGGTAACAAAAATTCCACTCACTTCATATTCACCAGCATGATGAATGTGGAATTGTTTTTTATTATCGGGTGATGCAATTGCGGCAATATTATTAGCCATCTCACCGTCATGAGATGATACAACTAAATCCGCTGATAAAACGCGCGATAATTTTAATCCCAACGAGCTTTGATAAGGATCGGTTATTAATTTAACTTCTCCTTGCGTAGGTTTTCCGCTTATAGTAAAACTTCCTAAGCCATTCCAACTAATCTGCATAAAATTATTTTATTTTTAGCAAGGCGATATTATCACAGACTGTTAATTTATAAAAGGCGCATTTCAAGCTTCAATATCATTTAAAACCGTATTCCAATATTCTAATTCTTTGACAATTTCTTCTTCCCGAGGATCTCGTTCAACAATACTCCAACCCTCCTCTAACCTTTCAGCAACACTCTCAATTTCCGTACGCCATTTTTCATCCTTATCGGCAAGTTTTTTTAATTGCTCTATCATTCC
>CAZMZN010000018.1:0-3578 GCA_964570945.1 uncultured Gammaproteobacteria bacterium | reverse complement strand
GTCTAAAATATCATCCACTAACAAAATGGCGTTCTCAACTTGATATCTCTCTTTTCCATTTAATTGCTCTTCAAACAAAGGACTTTTTATATAATCCTCCAAAATTATGCCATGCTTGGTGATTTCTTGCAGTTTTTTGCGCACTTTATCATCTACCCGCTCAAAAACCAACCGCTGCAATCTTTGCTCTTCATCACTGGCACACAGTTCCTCATAAGCTTTACGATATGGAAATTCTTTAAAGCCAATCATAGTGAGGGCTTTGTGTATTTGTTGCGCGGTAGTATGTGGATTTTCACTTAATTGCTTGTGTAATTCTTTGGCTTCTTTTACCAATTCCGGTGGCGTTAAAGGAACCATTTTGTCAATGGCTATTTTAAATTCATCTAAATACGCTTGATGTGGATGATTCATATAAAACAATTATAACCTGAATCTAACAATAATAACAATCATGAAAAGGCTGTATATTTGACCAAAATAAGCGAAAATGTTAAACTCCTGTCGCTTTAATTCTTAGCCCCCGGAGGCCGTACGCTATACAAGTATACAAGCGATACCGCCGCCGGGAATAAAATATTATGACTGATAACACAAAAACCGGCAGATTAGCTCAATTATTAAATAATACAAATCTGCAAATACCAAAATTAGGTGATCTAATTGTGGGAACGGTTATCTCCACCAAAGGACGCGAAGTGCGTTTGGATATCAACGGCCTAACCACAGGAGTTGTTAGAGGCCGTGAATTATTTACTGAAAGCGGACAATATTCAAAATTGCAGGTTGGCGATAAAATAGAAGCCACCGTTATTGAACTTGAAAATGAAAATGGAGAAATGGAATTGTCGTTCCGTTTTGCCGGTAACAAAAAAGCTTGGGAAGAATTGCGCAGCAATGTTGAATCCGGCGAAGCTGTTGAAGCTAAAGTATTAGATGCAAACAAAGGCGGTTTAATTGTTAAAGTTCGTCATTTACAAGGTTTTCTACCGGTGTCTCAATTGGCGCCTGAACATTATCCAAGGGTTAGTGGCGGCGATAAACAAAAAATATTAGACAAATTAAAAGAATTCATTGGCAAAAAGCTAAGAGTCCAAATATTAGATATTAATGAAGCTGATGAAAAATTAATTGTTTCCGAAAAAGCAATTTGGGAATCAGAGCAAAAAAATGTCATTTCTAAAATTAAAGTTGGCCAAATTGTTGAAGGTGAAATTACCGCTCTAGCTGACTTTGGAGCTTTTGTAAAATTTAAGCCAGAAGGAAGTGACGACAGCACCGAATTGGAAGGATTGGTTCATATCAGTGAAATTGCTTGGCAAAGGATAGATCATCCAAAAGATATCTTAAAAACACACCAAACTGTAAAAGCTGAAATTATCGGCATTGAAGGTAGTAAAATATTCTTATCAATGAAAAAATTAGTTGAAGACCCTTGGAAAGATGTTGAAAAAAAATATAAAATTGGCGATGTTGTCGAAGGTAAAGTATTAAAAGCTAATCCTTTTGGATTGTTTGTTGAATTAGATCCTGATATTCACGGCTTGGCTCATGCATCTGAATTGTCTGAAAAAGGCAACGAAGATCCGACCAAAATCGCTAAAGTCGGCGATGTAATGAAATTCAAAATAGTTTCAATTGAACCAAAAGAACATCGCTTAGGCTTATCCATAAAAGCTTTAACGGAAAAAAGCAATAAAAAAGCTGAGAACACTGAACAATTAAACGAAACGACAAAACAGAATAAAGAAGATCAAGAAAAAGAAAACGCTACAAAATAATATTAAACGCCCGCAATCGCGGGCGTTTTTGCTACTGGACAAATGCAGCTCAATTTGCCATTATATCAATCTAGCAAGTAATTCTATTGTTTATTATGAAGCCATTATCAAAAAATATTATCGTATTTTTATTATCTGTAATTATCCTGGGTGTAGTTTTCTCTAGCTATAAAGTAAGCAACCAAAAACCGGAAACGATTGGCACATCTGAACTGGTTTCTAAAATTGAAGCCGGCGAAGTAAAGAAAATAGATGTCCAGGAAGACACTTTATTTATTTATACCGATGACGACGAACAAGAAGATTACATAGCTAAAAAAGAACCGGGACAACCTCTGTCAGAATTATTAAGCAATTATAATGTTGCTAGCGATCAATTGGCTAATATTGATATCCAAGTCATTTCTCCAAATCCAATTTGGGAACTTGTTAAATCAATATTGCCGACTTTGGTATTTTTGATTGGATTTTTGATGATTTTTTGGTTTTTAATCGGACAAATGCAAGGCGCCAACAATAAAGCTTTGACTTTTGGTCAATCACGCGCCAAAGAAGTTTCAAACAAAAAAAATAAAGTCACATTCAAAGATGTGGCCGGTAATGAAGAAGCGAAAGAAGAAGTTAGCGAAATAGTTGATTTTCTTAAACATCCCAAAAAATACATTGAAGTCGGTGCAAAAATACCCAAAGGAGTTCTTTTGGTTGGCCCTCCGGGAACCGGAAAAACACTTATGGCCAGAGCCATTGCCGGAGAAGCGGGCGCACCGTTTTTCCATATGTCTGGTTCGGAATTCGTGGAAATGTTTGTCGGCGTTGGCGCGTCGCGAGTTCGAGATTTGTTTACCAAAGCCAAGAAAAGCGCTCCATGTATTGTATTTATAGATGAAATTGACGCCGTCGGCCGCCAACGCGGCGCCGGCCTTGGTGGAGGACACGATGAACGCGAACAAACTTTAAACCAAATTTTGGTAGAAATGGACGGATTTGAAGCAAATAGCGGTGTTATCGTTATAGCAGCCACCAACAGACCAGATGTTTTGGATCCCGCTCTGCTTCGCCCCGGACGATTTGACAGGACGGTCACCTTAGACATGCCTTCACTCAAAGAACGCCGCGCCATTCTAGATATTCACGCCAAAGGTAAACCGTTTGCCGAAGATGTTGATTTACAACGCGTTGCTGAACGCACAATCGGCTTTTCCGGTGCGGATTTAATGAACGTAATGAACGAAGGAGCTATTTTAGCCGCTCGCGCAAACCAAAAAAAGATCTCTCAAAAACATTTATTGGAAGCAATAGAAAAAGTGATGCTTGGGCCAGAAAGAAAAAGCCGGCACTTTTCAGACTTAGAAAAAAATATTACCGCATGGCATGAGGCCGGTCACGCTATTGTCGGCCATTTCCTTCCTTATTGCGACGAAGTTCACAAAATATCAATCATTTCTCGCGGCCGCGCGGCCGGTTATACAATGAGCCTGCCCGATAAAGATAAGCAAATGCATTTTCGCCAAGAATTTATTGATGATATGGCAATGATGCTGGGCGGTTATGCTGCGGAAAAAATTAAATTTGGAGATATTACGACAGGCGCTTCCAACGACTTGCAAAAAGCCACTCAAACAGCGCGCGACTTAATCACTAAATACGGCATGAGCGCAAAATTGGGACCGCGCACATATGGCAAACGAGCAGATATGGTCTTTTTAGGCAGAGATATTCATGAAAACCGTGACTATTCAGAAAAAATCGCTGAACAAATTGATATGGAAATTTTAGAGTTCTTAAATAACGCTCTGA
>CAZMZN010000017.1:0-8889 GCA_964570945.1 uncultured Gammaproteobacteria bacterium | reverse complement strand
GTATTGAAACAGGGGCCACGTTTGATGCGAGCATCTTTTCGGTTGGAGATACAGTGACTGTCTCAGCCGTCTCTAAGGCAAAAGGGTTTCAAGGTGTTGTAAAAAGGCATAATTTCGCTGGAAGTCCAGCATCTCACGGTCACAAAGATCAATTAAGGATGCCTGGTTCGATTGGTGCCCTTGGTCCGCAAAGAGTATTCAAAGGAGTCAAAATGGCGGGTCGTACCGGTGGAGACAGAGTCACTGTTAAAAATCTGAAAATAATGAAGGTTGATCCGGAAAAGAATATAATCGCTGTTAAAGGAGCAATCCCAGGTAGTCGTGGCGCCTATGTATCAATAAAAGCAACTGATGGAAATATATGGCACAAGTAACAATTTACAATATAGATGGAGTTAAAGCCGGAAATATTGAATTACCGGATGAGGTTTTTAGTGTAAAGGTTAATCCGGATTTGGTACACGAAGCAATCATTGCTCAAGAAGAAAACTCCAGAGTAAAACTGGCAAATACCAAAGATAGAAGCGAAGTGCGTGGAGGTGGACGCAAGCCATGGAGGCAAAAAGGTACTGGACGGGCGCGACACGGTTCTCGACGATCTCCCATTTGGATTGGAGGAGGTGTTACTTTTGGCCCTAATTTATTAAGGGTTTTTGGAAAGAAAATTAATAAAAAAGCAAAAAGAAAAGCTTTAAAGATGGTGTTAAGCGACAAGATTAAAGATGAAAAATTAATTGTTGTTGAGAATTTTGAATTTGATGTTTTAAAAACCAGAAAAGTTGCTGAAATGCGAGAAAAATTACCGGGACACAATTCCAGCGCTTTAATAGTTGCAGATGATAAAAATAAAGCTATTAAATTTGCCGCCAGAAATTTGCCAAAAACAGATGCTATTGGAGTTAACTCTCTTAATGTTCGCGATCTTGTGAAATATGAATATTTGATTTTAAGCAAAGATGCGGCGGAAAAAATAAAAGAAATTTATTCATAGTATATGGCGATATTCAAGAAAGGACAAACAGCCGATAAGGGTAAGGAAGATAAAAAAGAGAAAAAAACAGGGGCAAAAGCATCAGATAACAAGACAACTGAAACTAAAAAAGCGGTCGATAAGGCTAAACAGCAAAACAAAGCAACTGCAGAAAAGAAAACCAAAAAAGCAAAAATCTTCCGAGGGTCCGGAATTTTACTGGCTCCGGTTATTACTGAAAAAACCGCACAAATGTCTGATGACCACAGAATTGTATTTTTTGTTGATAGAAAAGCAAATAGGGTGCAAATAAAAAATGAAATAAAGGCTGTATACGGAATTTTACCGGAGAGAGTTAATATTATTAATTACCGCGGTAAGAGAGTTTCGTTTGGACGAGTAGAGGGAAAAAGAAAGGATGTTAAAAAAGCAATAATTACTTTGCCCAAAGGTAAAAGTATAGATATATTTGAAGGCGTATAATATGGGAATTAGAGTACATAAACCGACAACTCCTGGAAGGCGCAAATCAAGCGTTCAGACTTTTGATGATTTAACAACTGCGAAACCATATAAAAAGTTGTTAAAAAGCAATAAGCAAAAATCAGGTCGCTCAAATGGTAAAATTACCGTAAGGCATCGAGGCGGTGGAGCGAAAAGACATATACGGCTTATTGATTGGAAGTTTGATAAAGTAGATATTCCAGCTAAAGTACAAACTATTGAATATGATCCGAATAGAGGAGCTAGAATCGCTTTGGTCGCTTACGCTGATGGTGAAAAAAGATATATTTTAGCTCCAAAAGGTTTGAAGGTGGGAATGCAAATTGTTACTTCTAAAGAGAAAGGTGAACCGCAGATCGGAAATCGTTTTCCGTTAAGTAAAATACCATTGGGAATGCAAATTTATAATATTGAAATGCAACCCGGACGTGGTGGGCAACTAGTACGCGGCGCTGGGACCGCTGCGATCTTATTGGCTGTTGAAGGTAAATACGCGACTTTGCGTATGCCATCGGGTGAAATGAGGATGGTGCCGGCAGCATGTATGGCTTCGATAGGTACGGTATCAAATCCAGATTGGCGCTTGATCAGATGGGGAAAGGCTGGTAGAACACGGCACCGAAGCATCAAACCAACAGTAAGAGGTAAGGTAATGAATCCGGTTGATCATCCGCATGGAGGAGGAGAAGCTAGAAATCCGATTGGTCTTAAACATCCTAAAACTCCTACAGGTAAGCCTGCTTTGGGTGTTAAGACTAGAAGAAATAAAGCAACCGATAAATTTATTATTTCTCGTAGAAAGAGCAAAAAGAATTAAAGTTTATGGCTAGAAGTTTGAAAAAGGGTCCGTTTGTCGATCCGAGCTTACAAAAAAAGATAGATAACAGCGCGCCAGGAGGAAAACCAATTAAGACTTGGTCTCGCGCTTCAACTATCACGCCACAAATGGTTGGCTATACTTTTCAGGTTCACAATGGTAGAAAGTTTATTGAAGTGAAAGTTGTGGAGAATATGGTAGGCCATAAATTGGGAGAATTTGCTCCTACTAGAAAATTCATAAAACACGGCGGAAAAGCCGCTGATAAAAAATAGAGAAAATAGAGTATGAAGGTTAAGGCAACAGCAAAATATATCAGAATGTCACCACGAAAAGTTAGATTGGTGGTTGATTTAGTGCGTGGATTGCCAATTGAAGACGCAAAGAAGCAGTTGATGTTTTCTCGTAAAGCGGCGGCAAAGCCAGTGTTAAAAGTTTTAAACTCCGCAGTAGCAAACGCGGAAAACAATTTCAGTCTTAATACTGAAGATTATATTGTTGCCGAGGCTTATGTTGATCAGGGGCCGACAATTAAACGATATCGTCCACGAGCTCATGGAAGAGCGGCTTTGATAAGGAAAAGAATGTCTCATATTACGATAGTGGTTGGTCCCGCAAATGATACGGTTGAAAATAAGCATGCGATTAGTAAAGAAGCTGATTCCAAAAAAGCTGATGTGGGCAAAGCAGAAAGCAAAGAACAGAAAAATACAGATAGTACAATTGCCGATCAAACAAATAAAAAAGCCAAAACGGCAAATGAAAAAAGTAAGGAGACTAAAAAGTCGGAAAATAAAAAATAGTTATGGGACAAAAGATTCATCCAAAAATATTCAGATTGTCTACCATATATAAGTGGAATTCTAAGTGGTTTGGTGGCAAAAAGAATTATATAAAATTCCTAGAAGAAGACACCAAAATTAGAAATTTGATTAAAAAAATTTTAAAAGATGCCGGTGTTGATAATGTTGAAATTGATAGGAATGCAGATACGGTTAACATTACCATTCATGCCGCTAAGCCGGGATTTATAATAGGGCGTTCTGGGGCTGGTATAGAGGATTTAAAAAATAAGATATTAAAAGCTTTTTATCGCGGCAGGCGGGTAAATGTTTTGATTAATGTTCAAGAAATTAAAGAACCGTCTTTATCGGCTATTGTTGTAGCTCAACAAATCGCGGCTGAAATTGAAAAGCGAATGCCTTTTAGGCGGTCTATGAAAATGGCGTTGGATAGGGTTATGAAAGCTGGAGCGAAAGGAGTAAAAATTCAGGTTGGCGGTCGTTTGAACGGTGCTGATATTGCTCGCAAAGAACATATCCATGCTGGTAGCATACCATTGCATAATTTGCGTGCCGATATTGATTTTGCCAGAGTTAGAGCAAATACAACTTATGGAGTTATTGGTGTAAAAGTTTGGATTTATAAAGGTGAAGTATTTAATGAAGATAAGGCAAAAAAAGAAAAAAATACGGTAAAAACTGTTAAATAAAGAATATGCTTCTTCCGAAAAAGCTAAAATATAGAAAATGGCATAAGCGCCGAACAAAAGGTGATAGACTTGCGACGCAAAAAACTCAAGTTGCGTTTGGTACTTATGGCTTGAAAGCTATGACAGAATCATGGACTACTTCGCGCCAAATTGAGGCTGCACGACGAGCCATGACTCGTTATGTTAAGCGAGGTGGAAAAATCTGGATAAGAATATTTCCTGATCACCCTGTAACTTCCCATGGAGCAGAAGCGCCAATGGGAAAAGGAAAAGGAAGTGTTGATTATTATATGACTCCTGTAAAGGCTGGAACTGTTATGTTTGAAATAGATGGCGTGACAGAAGAACAGGCAAGAGAAGCTTTTCGTTTAGCTTCTCATAAATTGCCTATGAAAACAAAATTTGTGACTAGAAATTAGCATATGGAGTTTAAGGAATTGAAAGATAAAAGCCGTAAAGAATTAAATGGGCTTTTAGCTGAGCAAAGGCAAAAATTATATGAATTAAGATTGAAATTGAGCGTTAATCAGTTAAAGCAGGTTCGCGAAGTAAGAGTTGTAAAAAAGAATATTGCCAAGTTGCTTACCAGAATCAATCAGCTAAAAAAGGAAGAAGCAAATAAATAATATATGGAGCAAGACAAGAAAAATAGAAGACGACTGCAAGGAACGGTTGTTTCCGATAAAATGGATAAAACTGTCGTAGTGCGTGTTGATAGGGCTACTATTAGCAAAAAATACCTCAAACGCATTGTGAAGAGTAAGAGGTATAAAGCGCATGATGAAAACAATGCCGCCAAGGTTGGTGATGTGGTGGTAATTGAAGAATGTCGCCCATTATCAAAAGATAAAAGATGGAGAATAGTAAGTGTGAATAAATAATATGTTGCAACACAGATCAATGTTAAAAGTCGCTGATAATACAGGCGCAAAAAAGTTGCAGATAATCAGAGTTTTAGGTGGTTATCGAAAAAGGTATGCGCGTATTGGCGATATTGTTACAGCGGTTATCAAAGAAGCCGTGCCTCATAGCAATGTTAAAAAGAGCGACATTGTTCATGTTGTAATTGTTAGAACAAATAAAGAAATTAGGCGCCCTGACGGTTCATATATTAGATTTGATGAAAATGCTGGAGTTATTATTGATAAAAAAACTAAGGATCCAAAAGGAACCAGAATTTTTGGGCCAGTACCAAGGGAATTAAAGGAAGCTGGTTTTAATAAGATAGTTTCTTTGGCACCGGAAGTATTATAGGCATATGAAGATTAAAACAGGAGACAATGTAAAAATAATCGCGGGAAAAGATAAAGGTAAAACCGGAAAGGTTTTACAGGTTTTTCCTAAGCTTAATAAAATTGTTGTTGAAGGTGTGAATAAAGCTTTTAAGCATGTCAAAAGACGCGGTGATCAACCAGGGCAAAGGGTGGAATTTAACGCCCCGATTGATGCCTCTAATGCTCAAGTTGTTGGTAAGAATGGGGTTGGTAGAGTAGGTTACAAATTTATCGAAAAAGATGGTAAAAAAATCAAAGTTCGCGTTTTAAAAACAAAAAACGGAACAGAAGATCTTGAATAAATATGTCTATTACAAAGGAAAAATACAAAACAGATGCAATTCCGGCTTTAAAAGAGAAATTTCAATATTCTCATGATTTAAAAGTGCCTAAAATTGAAAAAGTAACAATCAATGTGGGTATTAGTTCAAAAGCAGATCCGAGGATGAAAGAAGTTGTATTAGAAACTTTGCGCCGTATTTCAGGACAAGCCCCAGTGGAAACAAAGGCGAGAAAGTCGGAAGCGGGATTTAAAATTAGAACTGGAATGGTAATTGGCGCAATGGTTACATTGCGAGGGAACAGAATGTGGGATTTTATTGATAAAATGGTAAATGTTAGTTTCCCGCGAATCAGAGATTTTCGAGGAATCTCAGAAAAATCGGTAGATAAAACTGGGAATTTCAATTTTGGGTTCAAAGAACACATCGCTTTCCCGGAAATCAGTGCCAATGAAGTTGAATTCATTCATGGATTGCAGGTGAATATAAAAACCACGGCATATACACATGAAGAAGGCTTGGAATTGTTTAAATCTTTAGGTTTTCCTTTTAAAAAATAGTTATGGCTACAAAGAATCAAATAGCAAAATCAAAGAAAACGCCGAAATATATGACGCGTCAAGTGAACAGGTGCTGGAAATGTGGCAGAAATCGTTATTATATGCGCGATTTCGGCCTTTGCAGAATTTGTTTTAGAGAACTCGCCAATAAAGGTGAGATTCCAGGAATAAGAAAAGCAAGTTGGTAGTATGATTACAGATCCAATATCAGACATGTTAACAAGAATTCGCAACGCTTCTAAAGTTAAGAAGTCGGTTGTGGAAATGCCTTTATCTAAAATGAAATTTGCGTTAGCAAAAGTTTTGGAAAAGGAAGGCTATCTTGAAAAAGTGGAGAAAGTGGGTGAATCGCCACGCGCTGTTTTAAAGGTGACATTGAAATATGATAATAATATACCGGCCATAACTTCAATAAAAAGAATTAGTAAGCCAGGTCGCCGAGTTTATGTTAAAACGGACGATATACCGGTTGTCCTTTCTGGTGAAGGTATTGCTGTATTATCAACTCCAAATGGTTTGATGACCAATAAAGAAGCAAAGAAAAGGCGTTTGGGGGGAGAAATTATTTGTGAAGTATTTTAGTGTATGTCGCGAATAGGAAAAAAACCAGTAATATTGCCGGCAGGAGTAGAATTGAGTTTAGCTGATGGCGTTATTACAGTAAAAGGTCCAAAAGGTGAATTAAAGCAAGAAATTGCTCCTGCTGTAAAAATTGAAATCCAAGAAGCGGATTCTGGAAAAGTAGCTACGGTCACTGTAGAGAATGAGGAGCTTGATAAGGCGATTTGGGGAACGGCCCGGGCGATTGTTGCAAATATGGTACGAGGCGTAACCGAAGGTTGGTCGAAAATTTTAGAATTGAACGGAGTTGGTTTTAAGATTGATCTTAAAGGTACAAAATTAGTTATGAGATTAGGCTTTTCTCATGAGGTTGAATATCAATTACCGGAAGGAATTGAGGCAAAGGTGGAAGGTAATGTGCTGACAATTTCCGGTATTGATAAACAAAAAGTCGGACAAGTCGCTTCTGAAATTCGTTCATTGAAGAAACCGGAGCCTTATAAAGGAAAAGGATTTAAATATCAAGATGAAGTTATCCGTCGTAAAGCGGGTAAAGCTGCTAAAGGTGAATAATAAATTGTATGAGGGATAGAATTAAAGAAAAAAGAGAGAAAAGAATCAGGCGTGCTGCCAGAACCCGCAGTAAAATTCATGGCACAGCGGAAAGGCCGCGTTTGAGTGTTTTTAGATCGTTAAAACATATCAGTGCTCAAATTATTGATGATGATAAAGGTATAACTTTGGCGGCGGCTAGTGATATTAAGATTGATAAAAATGGAAAGAAAAAAACAGAAATAGCCGCTTTAGTTGGTGTTGAAATCGCCAAAAAAGCCAAAGAAGCGGGTATTGATAAGGTTGTTTTTGATAAAGGACCGTATCTTTATCATGGTCGCATCAAAGCTTTAGCTGATGCTGCTCGTAATGAAGGACTTGAATTTTAATAATATGGAAGAAAATAAAAGTGTCAAAAAATTAAAAACAAAAGGAAAAAGCGGAATTCGCAAGCCGCGCGCAAAAGGCCGCAAGCGGCCTCAACGCGAGCCGCGAGAATTTGAGCAAAAACTATTAGAATTGGCTCGCGTGACCCGTGTGACAAAAGGTGGAAAGCGCATGAGGTTTAGAGCTTGTTTGGTTATCGGTGATAGAAAGGGGAGGGTTGGCATTGGCGTGGCAAAAGGTGCTGATGTTGCTATTGCTGTTGAGAAGGCGTTTAGGCAGGCAAAGAAAAATTTAATTACCATTCCTTTGAGAAATAATACTATTCCTCATGAAGTGTATAAAAAATTTGGTGCAGCTAAAATTTTATTAAAACCAGCTCCTGAAGGAACTGGATTGAAATCAGGGGGTGCTGTGCGTATGGTGTTGGAACTTGGCGGAGTACCAAATGCCGTTTCTAAGATTTTGGGAACCAATAATAAGATTAATAATGCCAAGGCCGTATTTGCCGCTTTGAAAGAGTTAAAACAAGTTTCTGATAGTGAAGAACTAAAAAGCCAAGATAAAAAATCAGAGCAAAAAGATAGATCAGTTAAAAAAGATCAAAGTAGTGCTCAAAAGAAGGTAAGTAAAGAAGAGAAATAATTAATATGTCAATTTCCTTGCATAACCTTAAAAAATCAAAAGGCCTTCACAAATCCGCAAAACGTGTTGGTCGCGGTTGGAGTTCAACGAGTGGTAAAACATCCGGTCGCGGACAAAAGGGACAAAAGGCTCGTTCTGGAACGGGCGGTTTTAAGCGTTTGGGGTTAAAACGTATGCTCTTGGCAACTCCAAAGTTGCGCGGCTTTAAATCAATGCATGTAAAACCGGCGGTGGTTAACTTAAAAACGATCAATGAAAAATTTGGTAAGAACGAATTGATTAATCCAAAAATATTAAAACAAAAAGGTTTAATTGCCTCTTCAGCAAAAAAAGTCAAAATTTTAGCTGATGGCGAAATCAATCACGCTGTTATCATATCGGGATGTTCGGTATCAAAAACAGCGGCGGAAAAAATTACCGCTGCCGGAGGCACAATTAAAGCGTAAATTTTTATGTGGGATTCAATTGCCAGAATTTGGAAGATAAAGGAATTGCGAAATAGCATTTTCTTTGTCATTTTTGTTGTTACTATTTTCCGTTTGGCGGCGCATATTACAGTGCCGGGAATAGATCCCACTGGGTTAGTTGATTTCTTGGATACAAATCAGTTTTTAGGTTTGCTGGATATGTTTTCTGGCGGAACCCTTAAGAATTTTTCCATTGTCGCTTTGGGGGTTGGCCCATATATTACCGCTTCCATTATAGTGCAATTGTTGGGCATGATTTTTCCTCAGATAGAAGAAATGCAAAAAGAAGAACAGGGCAGGCAAAAATTAAACAGATGGACTCGTTACGCAACGGCGCCATTGGCAATTATTCAAGGTTATGGAATCTTGACTTTAATTAATC
>CAZMZN010000016.1:5277-9467 GCA_964570945.1 uncultured Gammaproteobacteria bacterium | reverse complement strand
TTAATAATATTAGTAATTATTGTGGTTTTATGTTTTAGATTAAAGTATGGTTTCTATCAAAAAAATTCTGTGGAGGTTTGGGTTTTTGATATTGGTCAAGGTGACGCGATTTTTATACGCGGTCCTGAGAGGAAAATTTTAATAGATGGTGGGCCGGATAATACCATTTTGGAAAAATTGGGGCAGGTATTGTTGTATTGGGATAGGGATTTTGATTTTTTAATCAATACTCATGCCCATTCTGATCATTTATTTGGTTTGGCGGTTGTATCAGATAGATATGATATAGGTAATTTTTTATATAACGGCCTTGGTTACAATTCTGGTTTGTTGGCTCATGTTGAGAATCTAAATAATCTTAAAAAGGTTTCTTATGGTGATGTTATTGATTTAGGTGGCGGCGCGATATTATCTGTTTTATGGCCGGACGCTAATTATGCGAATTATAATTTGCCTTGGGAGCAAAATAATATGTCAGTTATTACTTTACTTGAATATCAAGGTGTTAAAATTATGTTTACTGGTGATGCTGGTATTGAGGTGGAAAATAGTTTGGCACCTGTGGATGATATTGATATTTTAAAAGTAAGCCATCATGGCAGTGATTCGGCGACGAGTATGAAATTTTTAGAAAATGTTAATCCTGAAGTCGGCGTCATTTCGGTAGGGAGGGATAATAAATACGGATTGCCTGATATTGGCACAATTAATAGGTTGAAGTTGAATGATGTTGAAATTTTACGCACAGACCAGATTGGTGATGTGAAAATAGTTATTAAAAATGGCACTTATTTTATTAAGACTTTTTTGAATTGACCAAAATGTTTTTTATTGCTAGCATTGAGGCGCAAATTATTTGTGCTAATAATAGCTAATTATTTTTTATGCCAGACTTGCAAAGAACATTAGTTTTAATCAAACCAGATGCCGTGCAAAGGGAATTGATTGGTGAGATTTTGCACCGCTTTGAGCGCAAAGGTTTAAAAATTGCCGGATTAAAATTGATTAAATTAAATGAAACGATTTTAGCCGAGCATTATGCGCATCATGTTGAAAAACCGTTTTATAAAGATTTGGAAGCGTTTATGATGGAGACGCCTGTAGTTGCTGTTGTCTTGGAGGGGATCGATGTGATTGCTGAAGTGCGAAAAATAGTAGGTTCAACCAACCCATTGCAAGCTGATGCCGGTACTATTCGCGCTGATTTGTCTATGAGTATTAACGGCAATGTCGTGCATGCGTCGGATTCTATAGAAACGGCGGCGGTAGAAATAAAACGCTTTTTTGCTGAAGATGAAGTTTTTTCATACGAAAAGCTCACCGATACTTATTTAATGAGATAAATTGATTTTTTGTGGATAAGAAGTGGATAATAATCCACTTCTTTTATTTGTATAAAATAAAAAAATATTTGATAATAAAAGTGCTTCATGGCGGTAGCATCGTAATTGGCTAATTTTTCTTGAAAGGATCTGATTGCTTGGCAATATCTGCGATTTTTCGCAGCCGGCTGTTCTTAATGAATAAGCGGGGATCCAGCGGTAAACGGAAGGTGGCGGCCCTTATTTGGCATGGCTGGATAAGCGGCTGATCACGCAACTTTTCCCACATATGGATGAGAACCAATTCCGATCTCCGCCAAGGAGCGCCAAAACACCTTAATGGGTGGTTTTTTTTATTGTTAGTGGTAGAATTATGTAGTATGGAAAAAATATTTATAACCGGCGGAAATCCGGTGAACGGTACCGTAAAAATTGTTGGTGCTAAAAATGCCGCTTCAAAAATGATTATTGCATCATTGTTAACTGATGATGAAGTGGTTTTAGATAATGTTCCGTTGCAAAAGGAAACTGATATCGCTAGAGAGATTGTTGAAATGACAGGCGCAACAACTGCTTTGCATGACCATACTTTGCATATAAGAGCAAAGGATATTGTTAATTTTTCAGTAAAAAAATTATCTCGTAAAAATAGATTGTCTATATTAGCGGTTGCGCCGTTGTTGCATCGATTGGGGGAGGCAGAAGTGCCTTTGCCGGGCGGAGATAAAATTGGTCCGCGGCCGGTTAATTTTCACCTTAACGCCTTGGAAAAAATGGGGGCGCAGATAGAAGAAAACGAAGATTCATATCGTGTAGTGGCGCCAAATGGACTTAAGGGAGCATTGATAGAATTACCTTATCCGTCAGTGGGTGCTACGGAAACTATTTTATTTGCCGCAGTTTTAGCGGAGGGTAGGACGGTAATTAAAAATGCCGCTATTGAGCCGGAAATTATTTCTTTAATAATGATGTTGCAAAAAATGGGAGCAATTGTTGAGCGAGGAGTGGGGCGTCATATTGAAATTGAAGGCGTGAAAAAATTACATGGTTGTCATCATACGGTATTGCCGGATAGATTAGAGGCAGCATCTTATGCTTGTATAGCGTTAGCGACCAGAGGAGAGATTTTCTGCCAAGGTGCGGGCCACAGTTCAATGATTACTTTTTTGAATGCTGTACGCCGTGTGGGAGGAGAATATGAAGTACAAGAAGATGGTATAGTTTTTCGAGGAGCGTCTCATTATAGAGGTTTACAGTTAGAGACAGATACTCATCCTGGTTTTGCTACTGATTGGCAACAGCCATTTATTGTTGTCTTAACACAAGCTGAGGGTACCTCGGTTGTTCATGAAACCGTGTATCAAGATCGTTTTGGTTATACAAAAGTTTTAAATGAGATGGGAGCTGATATTACTTTATTCAATAATTGTTTAGGGGAATTGCCTTGTCGTTTTAAGGATCATAATTTTAAACATTCAGCAGTCATTAAAGGACCATCAAAATTAAAAGCAACAAAAATGACTGTTCCGGATATCCGCGCCGGATTGGCGTATGTAGTCGCCGCTTTGGTTGCGGAAGGAACTTCCGAAATTGACGGCGTTGAACATTTGGAACGCGGTTATGAAGATTTATACGGTAAATTAGCGGCAATTGGTGCCAATATAAGAATTGAATAATTTTATGATATTTAGTTTATTTAGTGTTTATCCCATATTAATTTTTCCTTGGTTGGCCGTAATTTTAATTTCTATTACTGTACATGAATTTTCTCATGCGTTTGCAGCTTATAAATTGGGCGATGCTACAGCCGAACGAGGAGGAAGGTTGTCTTTAAATCCAATGGATCACATAGATTGGTTAGGATTTGTTTCTTTGTTGATACTCGGTTTTGGTTGGGCTAAGCCTGTTCCATTTAATCCATATAATTTATCCAATCCGCGTTGGGACAGCGTAAAAATCGCTCTTGCCGGTCCATTGTCAAATTTGATTCTAGCTATTATATCTGCCATTATATGGCGAATTTTAGCCGGTTTAGGTATATTGGCTGAGGCTGGTTTATTGAATTTCTTTTTGTTCTGGATGGTGTTGGTTAATCTATTTTTATTATTTTTTAATTTAATTCCCGTTGATCCTTTAGATGGTTCAAAGTTGGCCAATGCATTATTAATTAAACCTGAACATCAAAAAATCAGAGTTTTTTTGTTGGCATACGGGTCGCGGATATTGTTAATTTTGATCTTCATTTCCATTTTAATGGATATAAATGTTTTTGCTTTTATAAGCAAACCTTCATACCTTGTTTGTTCGTGGCTGTTGGGAGGGTCGTGTTATTGATGATTTTGTTTAATGGTTTTTAGTCTTGACCGTTATTTGTCTTTGTGGTAGATTACTCGCGTATTTTATTATGCCTACAATTAATCAATTGGTCCGAAAAGGACGAAAAACCAAGAAAACAAAATCAAAAGCACCGGCTTTGCAGTTTACGCTAGATTCTTTGCATAGGCGAAAAACTGTTTTGCGTCGAGGTGCACCATTTAAACGAGGTGTGTGTGTTCGTGTTTATACAACCACGCCAAAGAAACCTAACTCGGCTTTGCGAAAAGTTGCGCGTGTAAGATTATCGAATGGTCAGGAAGTGATCGCGTATATTCCGGGCGAAGGTCATAATTTGCAGGAACACTCCATAGTAATGATCAGGGGTGGTAAAATTAAAGACTTGCCCGGTGTTAGATATACGATCGTGCGCGGACGGTATGATGCTACCGGAGTAGAAAACCGCAAACGAGGACGATCAAGATACGGAACTAAGAAACCTAAAAAATAATTTAAAATCGCCCATGGCAAAATAATAGGGCGATTAATATAATT
>CAZMZN010000016.1:2239-5267 GCA_964570945.1 uncultured Gammaproteobacteria bacterium | reverse complement strand
CGAAAGCGCCGCAGGAAGAAAAAAGGATTAATTAAATAAATATGCGTGGAAAACAAGCACCAAAAAGAGAAATACTTCCGGATTCAAAATTCGGGAGCGTTTTGATTGCAAAATTAATAAACTATGTGATGTACGACGGTAAAAAAACTACCGCTGAACGCATAGTATACGATTCTTTTAATATCGTTTCGGCAAAAACCAAAAGAGATCCAATGGAGGTTTTTAATGAGGCGATGAAAAATATCATTCCTACAATTGAGGTTCGTTCACGCCGTGTTGGCGGAGCTAATTATCAAATTCCGACGCCTGTTCGCGGTAATCGTCGCTATGCTTTAGCATATAGATGGTTGTTAGCGGCTGCTCGAGGTAAAAAAGGAAAGCCTATGGCTGAAAAGTTGGCCAACGAAATTATCGCTGCCGCTAACGGAGAAGGAGAGGCGGTTAAAAAACGACAAGATGTTCAACGAATGGCAGAAGCAAATCGCGCTTTTGCTCACTTTGCTCGCTAATCGGGCAAAATAAGAATTTATTTAATGATTTATTAATATGGCCCGACAATATCCTTTGGAAAGAGTGCGTAATATAGGTATTATTGCTCACATTGACGCTGGTAAAACAACGGTTACGGAAAGAATTTTGTTTTATACAGGAAAAAAACATAAAATCGGCGAAGTTCATGAAGGTGAAGCTGAGATGGATTGGATGGAACAAGAACAGGAGCGCGGAATTACCATTACTTCCGCGGCAACTACTTGTTTTTGGAAAAATCACCGCATTAACATCATTGATACTCCGGGGCACGTTGATTTTACAGTTGAAGTAGAGCGTTCATTGCGTGTTTTAGATGGCGGTGTAACTGTTTTTGACGGTGTTGCCGGAGTAGAGCCTCAATCAGAAACGGTTTGGAGACAGGCTGATAAATATAATGTTCCTCGTATTTGTTTTGTGAATAAATTGGATAGAACGGGTGCTGATTTTATGAAAGATTTGCAATCTATCAGAGATAGACTGACCAAGAAAGCGCATCCGATCCAATTGCCTATCGGTGCTGAAGATAAGTTTGAGGGTATTATCGATCTTTTAAAAATGAAAGCCTATATTTATAAAGATGATGAGGGTCGTGTTATTGAAGAAGTTGATGTTCCGGAAGAATATATGGAGGAAGCCAAAAAGTGGCGAGCTTCTTTGGTTGAGGCAATTGTTGAAAATGATGAGGAGGCTATGGAGCGCTTTTTTGCCGGTGAAGAAATTCCGTACGAAGAATTAAAAAAGATTTTGCGACAGGCTACTATTGATTCTAATATTTTTCCGGTTTTGTGTGGGTCGGCATTGAAAAATAAAGGTGTGCAGATGATGATAGATGCGGTGGTAGATTATTTGCCATCCCCGATTGATATTCCGGCAGTTCAAGGTTTTGATGTTAATGACAGCGAAAAGATTTTGGAAAGAAAGGCGTCGGATGATGAGCCGTTTGCCGCTTTGGCGTTTAAAATCGCGACAGATCCGTATATAGGAAAATTGGCTTTTATGCGTGTTTATTCCGGAACTTTAAAAGCCGGAAGCTATGTTTTGAATACAACAACCGGTAAAAAAGAAAGAATATCACGCATTGTGCGTATGCACGCTAATAGCCGTGAAGATGTTGATGAAGTGTATGCCGGTGAAATAGTGGCTGCTGTTGGTTTGAAAAATACAACCACCGGTAATACTTTGTGTGATCCCGATCATCCAATTGTTTTGGAATCTATTACTTTTCCAGAGCCGGTTATCAGCCAAGCGCTTGAGCCTAAGACGAAAGCGGATCAAGAAAAAATGTCTTTGGCTTTGCAAAAATTAGCGGAAGAAGATCCGACTTTCCGAGTTAGAACAGATGAAGAGACAATGCAGACTATTATTTCTGGAATGGGAGAATTACATTTAGAGATTATCGTTGATCGACTCAAAAGAGAATTTGGGGTTGATGTGAGTGTTGGTAAACAACAGGTAAGTTATCGAGAAACCATTCGCAAACAAGCGGAAGGGGAAGGAAAATACATTAAGCAATCTGGTGGTCGCGGACAATATGGTCATTGTTGGTTGCGCGTGGAACCGATTACCGAGCCTGATGAAAATGGCGAAATACCCAATTTTAAATTCATTGATGAAATCAAAGGAGGAGTTATTCCTAAGGAATATATCGGACCTGTGGAAAAGGGCGCTCGCGAGGCTATGGACAGGGGAATTTTAGCTGGTTATCCAATGATTAACGTTCAGGTAACCGTTTACGATGGTTCTTACCACGATGTTGACTCTAGTGAGGCGGCTTTTAAAATGGCGGGCTCTTTAGCCTTTCAGGAGGCGGCAAAAAAAGCCGATCCTGTTTTGCTGGAGCCAACAATGAAAGTTGAAGTTGTTACACCTGAAGAATTTATGGGAACTGTTGTTGGTGATTTGAATTCTAAGCGCGGTCAAATTCAAGAGATGGGTGAGCGCGGAGACGTGAAAACGGTTAGAGCGATAGTGCCATTGGCGGAAATGTTTGGTTATGCTACCAGTTTGCGTTCAATGACACAGGGGCGAGCCAGTTATTCAATGGAATTTAATGATTATATGGAAGTTCCGGCTAATGTTGCTAAAGAAATTATTGAAAAGCGAGGTGGTGGCCGCTAATAAAAATAAATTTCCATTAAAAACCGCCTTTTTGAGGCGGTTTTTTATATGACTATATATACTTGACCTTTGGAGAAAATGAGTTAATATGCGGGTATAAGTAATTTTTCTTTTGTATATGTTGAATGATAATCTGAAGAATTTAATGGATTTGGCGCGTCGCAGTAATACGCCGCTTATAATCGCCGATTCAGACGGTAAGGATCCGTTTGTGCTAATGTCGGTAGATCAGTATGAATACTTATTGTCTAATTTTGATGCTGCAGAGAATGAGTATGTGGTTAACGATGAAAATATTCAGAGATCTGATTATAATGAAGAGCAAAATAGGGAAGAGACATTTTCTATAAGCTCTGATGGGTATCAAAATATTCAATAT
>CAZMZN010000016.1:0-2229 GCA_964570945.1 uncultured Gammaproteobacteria bacterium | reverse complement strand
AACGTAGCAATAGATGATATTGATGATTTGGAAGTTCAAGAAGTCTCGGAAGGCATTGAAAAAAAAGAGAAAAGAAGTGCCGGTGAAGAGCAATTTTATCTTGAGCCGATAGAATAAAATTTTGGCTAAAATTAGAAAAAAATGTTTTACTCACATAAATAAACTGAAAAGACTTGCATTATTTTTAAACTTTTGTTATACTCGTCGCGCTTAAATATAGAGCAAAATAAGCTCTCTGAGTAATAAAATTAAGGCAAAAAGCCACTTACTAACATTTAATATGGCAGAACAATTTGACAGATCAAAGCCAAACGTAAACGTTGGTACTATCGGTCACGTCGACCATGGTAAAACAACGCTTACCGCTGCGCTTTCTAAAATCTTCTCCCCTGAGGGTCAGAAGAAAGCTTTTGAAAACATTGATAACGCGCCAGAAGAAAGAGAGCGCGGAATCACAATCGCTACATCTCACGTTGAGTATGAGTCTGATAAAAGACACTATGCTCACGTAGATTGTCCAGGACACGCCGACTATGTTAAAAACATGATTACAGGTGCGGCGCAAATGGATGGTGCTATTTTGGTGGTTTCGGCCGCTGATGGTCCGATGCCTCAAACCAGAGAGCACATTTTGTTGGCTCGCCAAGTTGGTGTTCCGTCAATCGTGGTCTTCTTGAATAAAGTTGACATGGTTGACGATCCTGAATTGATTGACTTGGTTGAGGAAGAAGTGCGTGATCTATTGAAGCAATATGAATATCCGGGAGATGAAGTGCCTATTATCCGCGGATCAGCCTTAAAGGCTATTGAAAACGGCGGTGATGATGAGCAACCAATTAGAGATTTGGTAAAAGCTTTGGATGATTATATTCCTGAGCCTACTCGTGAAACTGACAAGCCATTCTTAATGCCTATTGAAGATGTCTTCTCAATTGAAGGACGCGGAACCGTTGTTACCGGAAGAATTGAACGCGGTGTTGTTAAGATTGGTGATGAAGTAGAGATTGTTGGTTTGCGTGATACGAACAAAACTGTTGTTACCGGAATTGAAATGTTTAACAAACAATTGGATCAGGGTATGGCCGGTGACAATGCTGGAATTTTGTTACGTGGTATTAAAAAGGATGAAGTAGAGCGCGGAATGGTGTTGGCGGCTCCTGGAACCGTTACACCTCATACTAAATTTGAAGCGCAAATTTATGCTCTTACCAAAGAAGAAGGTGGACGACACAAGCCTTTCTTCAAGGGTTATAAACCGCAATTCTACATTAGAACTACTGATGTAACCGGTGAAGTTACCGCTTTGGGCGAAGGTGTTGAAATGGTTATGCCTGGTGATACTGTTAATCTAACCATTGAACTTGGTAAACCAATTGCTATGGAAGAGCAGATGCGATTTGCTATTCGTGAGGGTGGTCGCACTGTTGGCGCGGGAACAGTAACTAAGATTATTGAATAAACAAGCTATAAGGAAAGGCCTTTTCTAGGCCTTTCCTTTGCTTGATTGAAAAAAATGTACCTTAAATTATGGCTGAAGCCGAAAAAACAAAACAAAGAATAAGAATCAAGATCAGAGCTTACGATCATCGTTTGATAGATACGGCATCGGATACTATTATCAAAACCGCGCAACGAACAGGCGCAAAAATTATAGGTCCGGTTCCATTACCAACGGAAAAGAAAAAATATACAGTCAATCGATCTACATTTATTCATAAAACATCTCGCGATCAATATGAGATGAGGATACATAAAAGGTTGATTGACATCGTAAGTCCAAGTGAAGGAACAGTTGACGCTTTGATGGCATTGAATCTTCCGGCTGGTGTTGATGTTGAGATAAAAATGTAAATTAAAGTTCTTCGGGTGAACCGAGAAGAAAGATCCTGAAACGGGGTGGCGCTTATGCGCCGCCTCTCGGGAAAACCTTCTCGCAGCTTCATCAAGAACATTAAGGAGAGCCTATATTTTACAATAAAATTTGTCCTAAAAGTTTATTTCTTTAAGGACTGGAAGCCGTTTTAGGTCGCTAAATGCGATATAAGACGACTTCTGGTTTTTAAATCAGGAAAAATATGAAATCTATTCTCGGAAAAAAATTAGAAATGACACAAATCTTTCAAGATGATGGAACGGTTGTTCCGGTTACCTTGATTGAAGCCGGACCGTGTGTGGTTCTCGGTGTTCGTGATTATGACAATAAAAAGGTGGCTGTAATTGGTTATGGTT
>CAZMZN010000015.1:5103-9567 GCA_964570945.1 uncultured Gammaproteobacteria bacterium | reverse complement strand
ATGCTTAAAAAAATAATCAAATTATTAACTTCACATAATTTGCAGTATGAAATAACAGACAAACAAAAAAAGCAACCAGTTCATATTCCAAAATCAAAAATAGTTTTACGCGATTATCAAATCGGAATTCCTGAAAAAATAGCAAACAGCCAATCCGGAATCGCGAAGCTATATACTGGATTCGGAAAAACAATTATTGCTTTCAAAGTAGCAGAATTATTACAACAAAAAACTCTTATCATTACGCCAAAGGAAAAAATATTTTCACAGTTTGTCGCAGAATACAGAAAATATTTTGGGGAAAATATTGGAATTATTCGCGGAAAAATAATTGATATAAAGCCCATTACCGTCGCGACCGTTCAATCATTACGCAATAGGCTGTCAGCAATAAATCCAAATGAATTTGGTTGCGTAATTGTAGACGAATGCCACTTGCTTGTTCCAGAAAAATCTCGCCGAACGATAGAATACTTTAATGCTTATTATAGATATGGTTTTTCAGCAACGCCGGAACGAACAGATGGACAGGGTGAGGCAATACATTTTATCTTTGGAGATATAATTGTAGAAAAAACAAAGCAAGAAAAATTACCAATTGTAGAAATAATTAAATTCCCTGAGCATATTTTAATGGGAGAATATCACGATATAATATATGACCAAATCACCAACGAAAAACGAAACAACCTCATTGCCGCCCAAATTTATAAAGCGGCAAGTGAAGGACGAAAAATCATCGTCCTCACAAAAAGAATTGAGCATTACGAAAGAATCTATCAAGCTATTCGCAGAAATAGAGTTGGAAAAGGCAAAAATATTCAAGCATATATTATCAGAGCAGGAAGCAATCAAGATAAGATTAACGGCGCTCTCGATAGTATTCGTTCTGGTAGGCGCGATTTTCATTGCATTCTTGGTTCGTATAGCTCGCTCTCCACTGGGTTCGATCTTGTTCGGTTAGATACGATTATTTTGGCCGGTGATATAAAGTCGCACGTGCTTACAACGCAATCCGTTGGTAGAATTTTACGCGCAGGTAAAAATAAAAAACACCCGAAAGTTATAGATATTTACGATACCGGTAATCCAATATTAAAAAATCAAGGGAAGCGTCGGCAAAAATTTTACAAACAACGCGGTTGGCGTATAATCAATGAAGAAAAGTTAACGTGGCAAAATATTTAATATTTTACGACACACCAGTTTATTCAAAGAGGTATTGTTATACCTTATAAATGCTGAAAAATATGTCTAAAAAACCCAATCCCTTAAAAACTGAGCATAAACGGCAAGAAAAGTTATTAACAGAAGCATTAATAGAATATGTAAAAGCGGGCAATCCACCGCCAAAAAATCAAGTAGTGTTTTTCCTTGTCAGGGCGCTTGATAATTATCAGATAAAAACAAAAGAAATTGCTCACGATCTAATAATTAAATATACAAAAGAATATGAGAGGCTCATTAAAAACATTGCTCTTAAACATCAAAAAAAGAATCGTAAAAAAAAGAGATGAAATTGTTTACAATTATCTTATATACCCAATTCTTGGCGGCGTATTAGATAATCAAAGTGACAATATTGAGCTTTTGATAAAATACAAACTTGATTACAACGATATAGAAATTGACGAAAACGGTGTTGTTTATTTAACATCAGATGCGCGCTTAGAAAAAAAAGATATTTTACGAAAAAAATAGTATGGAAACTCTCGCACTTATTTTAGTTAGCGCTTATGTTGCGCTGTTTATACTGTCAATCGCGGCAGAAACCGCTGGAAGTTTTGCTGGTGGAGTATTTCTTATAATAATGTTATTTGTTATTTATATGGCGGTTTATTTCGCTGAAATGTTATTTTAAAAACCGAGAGTTTATTCTCGGTTTTTAATTTTTTCTTTATTTTTTCTAACAGCTTCTAATATATCTCTTTGTTTTTCTTTTAATCTACCACCATAATAATCTGCTCTAATAATTGAACGCAAAACCGGGCTTTTGGTTAAATCATAAAGCGTATTTTGAGCACACCTATTTTTAAGAAATAATTCAGTTGCGCTAGAGAAAAGGTTAAATCTATATAAAATTTCTTTTTTTAAAAAAAAGAAAAAGGGGCGTGTCGTACGACACGCCCCTAGCAAAGTCTAGACGAATCCGCTGGGATACATTCCCACCTCCTTTTTTTGCGGACCGAATAAGTTAGCAAAAATTGCCATTTTTGTCAAGAGAGCGAAGATCGGAATAAAATTTTAGATTTAAAAAGTTGTGTTATTTGCTAAAAATGCGGTTGTTAACTCCATAATTTACTTTTCATTTGCTATAATAAAAGCAAATAATATTTTTATGTGGTTTTGGAGAATTATAATCGGGCTTTTAATTACCGCACTGGGTTTTTCAATGGCTTGGAAGACCAGATTCTATTTACAAATTTTAGGACGCAATTATTGGGCGGAAAGAAATTTAGGCGGCGGCGGTAGTGAATTATTGTATAAACTATTGGGGATTTTAATTATTTTTATCGGCTTAATGGTGGTCACCGATTTATTTGATATTTTTATGACTTGGCTCGTGGGAGGCCTTTTTGTGCGTTAATATGTTTGCCGGAAGCGCTTTATTAGATGCAAAAAAAATTTTAACCGCCGCCGGTGTACAATCTGGCGATAAACTGGCGGATTTTGGCGCTGGTCGCGCCGGACATATGGTTTTTCCGGCTAGCAAAATCGTTGGTGATAAAGGTTTTGTATATGCCGTTGATATTGTACCCGAGGTTGTGGAAATGCTGGAAAGCAAACGCAGAATGTTTAACATTTTAAATATGGAGGTTGTGCGTGGAGATTTTGAAATGCCCGGCGGTGTAAAAATAAAGGATAATATTTTGGATTTTGTTTTGCTGGTAAACAATATGTGGAGTTTAAAAAATGCTGAAGCCGCCGCCGGTGAAATGAAAAGAGTATTAAAATCAGATGGTCGTGTTTTGGTGGCGGATTGGCGTCGCAACGCTCAGCATCCGGCGGCGCCGCCTCAAAAAATGCGCAAAGATGCTTTACAGGCTGAAGCGATATTTCTAAAATACGGTTTGAAAAAAATCGCCGATATTCCCGCCGGTTTTAATCATTGGGCGATTTTATTAACAAAATAAAACACTACTTGCTTTATTGCGGAAAAAATATTATTCTCTGCCTGAATTAAAACAAAGATATGATTGATTTGACACCGTTATTACAAATGGATTTTTGGTTCCGTCTGGATCCTGTGGCTTTGAGCCCATTTTTTGAAAAAGCATTTTTTTTGCTTTTTGCTATTTTAATTATTGTTTCATCAGCGGTTAGAATTGCCGCTAAACAAAAAAAAGATGATCGCTATACGGCGCGAATGTATAAAATGACAGGTCAGATGTTGGCTGTAACCGGCGGATTGGGCATGCTTTGGTTTTTCTTTACTTATGAAGAAATTTATTTCTTTGGCGCGCGTTTTTGGTTCTTGGTTTGGTTGATAATGTTGTTGGTTTGGATTTTTGGTTTATATAGATACGCCAAAATAACCATTCCGGAATTAAAAAATCAAAATTTAGCCAAAGCGCAAGCCGATAAATATCTGCCCAGAAAAAAGAAAAAATAATATGCCCGATTGGCGCCGAATTTTTGGCGATAAAAGCGAAGCTAAAGCTGTTAAATTTTTACGCGCCGCGGGTTATAAAATTTTAATCAGAAATTATCGCACTGTTTTTGGTGAAGTAGATATTGTCGCAAAAGATGGCGATGAATTTGTTTTTGTTGAAGTAAAAGCCAGGCATTCTGATAAGTTCGGTTATCCGGAAGAGGCGGTTACGGAACGAAAAAAGAAAAAATAGCCAAAACCGCTGAAAAATATTTACAAGATAATAAAATCATTGACGCTTTATATAGAATAGATATTATTGCCATGGAGTATCAAAATAATAAAATTAACATTACACATATAAAAAACATATGACAGGCATAAAAATAGACGGAATGTTAAATGAAGGTGAGGAAATTATTTTTTCCGAAACCGTTGTTTTGTTGAATAAAAACGCTTTTAAAAATAAAAACGGCGTTTTATATGCCACCAACCAACGATTGATATTGATTGCCGGTTCACAGATTTGGTTCTTGTTGGTTGGCATATTGGCTTTCTTATTTAATAATTTAACTCATAAGAAGATTTTGGAGATTGATATACACGATATTGTTGATGTCCGTAAATCACAATATAAAATTAATAAAAATAAAGTAATAGAAATACAGATTCGCGGCGGCGATGCTTATAAATTCGCCACCGTCCATAAGGCGGAAGAAGTTGTGGCGAATTTTCAAAAAGTTATTGCCAAATAGTAAGGTGTGTGTTAATATAATAATACTTGATGAAACTCGGCCGGTGCCGAGTTTCTCTTCTTAAAAAGTAAATAATTGTTAATTTATGGCATCTGATATTGAGCAAGCAATTCGTTT
>CAZMZN010000015.1:0-5093 GCA_964570945.1 uncultured Gammaproteobacteria bacterium | reverse complement strand
TTATTTGCGAAGAAAAAGGGCTTTCGTATGAAGCTGTTTTAGAAGCGATAGAATCTGCTTTAGCGGCCGCTTATCGTAAAGATTACGGCAATAAGCAGCAAAATATTGAAGTGGAATTTGATCCGGCGACCGGCGATTTGAAAGTGTTTGATGTAAAAACAGTAGTGGAAGATGTTTCACCCGAAGAATTGGAAGCGCAAAAAGTCAGACAGGCGGAAAGATTGGAAGCTTTGGAAGCGAAAAAGGCCGCTGTTGCCGCTAAGGGGGGGGATGTTGCCGTCGTAGATGCTGATTTTCCTGAAGAGAAAGTTTTTAACCCGAAAACTGAAATTATGTATTCTGATGCTCAGGTAATGAAAATGGGTTCAAAAATAGGCGACGTGTTGCGTATGGAATTGCCAATTCCGGGAGATTTCGGTCGTATGGCGGCAATGACCGCCAAGCAGGTAATTATGCAAAAGTTACGGGAAGCTGAACGTGAAATTGTTTTTAATGAATATAAAGAACAGGAAGGAGAGATTTTGATCGGTACTGTGCAACGCCGTGAAGGTCGTGTGGTATTGGTGGATATCGGTAAAGCGTCCGGCGTATTGTTGCCGCAAGATCAAGTGCGTGGAGAGCAGTATAATCCCGGAGATAAAGTAAAGGTTTATGTGCGCGAAGTGTCGTTAAGCAATCGCGGTCCGCAAATTTTGTTATCCCGTTCGGCGCCGGAATTGGTGGAAGCGTTGTTTGAATTAGAGGTTCCGGAAATTGCCGAAGGAATAGTGGAGATCAAAGCAATCGCTCGCGAAGCCGGTTCTCGCACTAAAGTGGCCGTATATAGCGAAGACGATTCTATTGATCCGATTGGAGCTTGTATTGGTCAGCGCGGTGTGCGTATTCAAACCATTATTCATGAAATCGGCGGTGAAAAGATTGATGTGATTGAGTGGAGTGATGATCCGCAAACTTTTATTTTAAACGCATTGGCGCCGGCAAAAATTGATAATGTTGAATTAAACGAGGAGGAAAAAGTGGCAACAATTGCCGTGGATCCGGATCAATTGTCATTAACTATTGGTAAGGGCGGGCAAAATGTTCGTTTAGCGTCGCAACTCACTGGCTGGAAAATTAATATTAAAGAAGATGGTGGTGCTTTGGATCAAGCTGGTGAAGAAACGCAAAATCACGATGATAATGATGAAGAAGTTGATGAAGGTAATATGGAAGAAAATGCTGAACATAATGAAGAATTTATTGAAGAAGAGGAAACGGCCGATATCATCGATGAAAAAAATGATGAACAAGCTGAATAATTACCGGGGCTATGAATATTTTCTTCACCTTTCTTTATCAGCCGATTTACAACCTGCTGGTTTTGTTTTATGACATTCTTCCTTTTAATGATTTGGGAGTAGCGATTATATTACTGACAATTTTGATTAAAGGATTATTGTTTCCGTTAACTTTTAAAACACTAAAAGTGCAACGGGATATGCAAGCGATCCAGCCGAAGATAGCAGCGATTCGCGAACAATATAAGAATGACAAGGAACAACAGGCGAGAGAATTAATGAAAATTTATCAGGAGAACAATGTTAATCCTTTGGCATCTTGTTTACCTTTATTAATTCAATTGCCGATTTTTATTGCTCTGTTTAGGGTTTTACAGGCGGGATTGCATACGGTAAACGGCGATATTTTATATGGTTTTATTCCAAACCCGGGAACAATGAATATAATGTTTGCCGGAATTATTGATTTGACTGCAATATCCGTGCCTTTGGCGATTTTGGCGGCGATCGCTCAATATTTGCAAGTAAAAAGAACAGCAATGCAGAAACCGGCTCCTGAGGTAGCCGGTAAGCCGGGAACAAAAGACGAAGAATTGGCTGCTAATATGAACAAAACAATGATGTATTTTATGCCGCTTTTAACGCTTATGATCGGAACAACATCATTGCCGGCCGGTGTAATGCTTTATTGGCTCACAACGACGATTTTAACCATTATTCTTTACGCTGTATTTTTGCCAGTAAAAAAGACGGCCACTCAAGAGGAATAAATATAGCCAAACTTAAGATAATGGCTTAAAATGAAAATACTATGACCAAAAAAACAGCCCTTAACGCCATTTTGTTTGCAGTTTCTTTTTCAATCGGCGGGGCTGTTTTTGCTTATTTGCTTTGGCAAGAAGGATTGTCTAGCATTTTAAGTTTTTTGCAGCATTTTGGATGGTGGTCTTTTGGCGGTTTTGTTGTTTTGTCTATAATTAATTTCAGTCTTTACAGCTGGCGTTGGCAATTGATTATTAATTCTCATTTGCCCTCGGAACAAAAAATTCCATTAAGGCGAGTGTTTTTCCATCGCATGGCCGGTTATGCTTTTAGTTATTTAACACCAGCGGCACAAATAGGTGGTGAGCCGGTGCGTATCGGTATGTTGATGAGTGACGGTGTGCCGGGTAAAAAAGCCACCAGTTCTGTTATTTTAGACATTGCTTTGGAATTGATAGTGTATTTGTCTTTTATTATGGCTGGTGTTTTATTGGCTGTATACGAAGGGGTGGCTGATGATGGACAACTGGGCCTTATGGCTATTGGGTTGGTGTTTGGTTTGTTGATTATTTTTGGTTTCTTTTTGTCAATTGCTCGCGGCAAATATTATTTTTGGAGAATGTTTAGGTTTTTTAGATTGCATAAAATTAAACGATTTCAAAAAACCGAAACTTTGATAAAAGAAACCGAAGATTTGATGACATCTTTTTTACAAACAGATATCTGGCGTTTATTGTTGATTTTTATTTTAGCGGTTGTCGTGATCGGTTATCGCGTTTTTGAAGTGATTTACATTGCTTATTTCTTTGGTGTAAATTTGACTTTTGGCCAAGCTTTTTTGGCGGGTACATTACCGGGCATAGCTTTGATAATGCCGGTTCCGGCCGGTTTTGGTATTTTTGAGGGCGGTTTTTCAGCTGTGTTTTCTTTTTTAAGTATTCCGTTGAGTGCAATTGCCTTTACTCTTATTATAAGATTGCGTGATGCTTTTTTTGTTGCCGTTGGTTTGGCGCATGCTATCAAGCAAGGCGGTATTTTATTTAGAACTCGTCGTTGGTTAAAAAAATAGCGTATGTTGGCAATAGAACGAGATATTTATAATACTTTGCTTTATTTTTCTTATTTTGAATATCCAACAACGATTTTTGAAATTTGGAAGTGGCAATATAAGCCGCAAAGAATATATTCTTTTGCGGAAATAGAAAGAGTATTGAGAATGAGCGAATTTTTGCACAGTCGCGTTTCCGAGCATGAAAATATGTTTGCGTTGGGTGATATTGATTCTGTAAAAAAATGGGTGCAAAAAAGAAAATTGAGATATTTGGATTTTGCTCGTAAAGAAAAAAAGGCGAGGAAAGTGGCTAATTATTTGGCTTCATTGGCTGATATTAAAGCGATCGCTTTGGCAAATAACGCCGCTTGGCAATTCACCGATAAAAATAGTGACATAGATTTTTTTATCATCACAAAAAAGGGTCGCGTTTGGTCGGCCAGATTTTGGGCGGTAATACCTTTTATATTGTTAAAACAGCGGCCGGAAGAATGCCGCCGTGATCCGATAGATATCAGTTTTTTTGTGGATGAAAATTATTTATCGTTAAAAAAAATTAGTTTAAGCGATGATCCTTATTTAGCGCATTGGATAAAAAGTTTACTGCCCGTTTATGGCGAAGGTGATATTTGGGAGCGATTTTTCAATGCCAATAGTTGGGTGGATAATGTTTTGCCGGCTGCAGGTTGGCCGATAGCCGCATTTAAAATGCAAGTTAAAAAAATAATAAATATTCCCGCACTTTTACCGCAAAAAATAACGCGCATTTTACAGCAGCGCAAATTTCCGGCTGATATTAGAGTTTTGATGAATCAAAATAGTAATGTAATCGTCAACGATAAAATGTTGAAATTCCATAAAAATGACAGAAGGGCGGAAATTGCCGGTTATATGGCTTCAAAATATGTCAAAGATTAGAAAACAAATTTTCTTATTGATTGTTTTTTTATTGCCTTGGCAAATAAGGTTTATATGGGGCGCGGAAAATATTGGCGGACATACCAATGAATTTGCCGTTTATTCAATTTATTTGGTCCAGATTTTATTGGTTGCTTTGGCTATGTGGGAATTGATTCTTTGGCGCGATTCGCAAAACAAAAGTAATTTTGGCCGCGGACAGTTTTTTGCTTTGCTATTATTTGCTTGGATTTTTTTTCTTTGGCAATGGCGCGCGGCATCTGAATATGGTTTGGTTTACATCAATTATCTTATAGCTTCAATTTTATTATGTGTTTTGGGTGTTTATTATAAAGTTCGCGGTTCTGAAATCTTGTCTTACCTGACAGCGGGTTTGATTGTCCCTTTTTTGTTTGGAGTGTACCAGGTGATGAATGGATGGTTTCCGGCGATTAGTTGGTTGGGTATTGCCGCGCGCGACGCTTATCGCGCCGGTGATTCGGTTTTTTTGCTGCCGTCCGGTTCACGTATTTTACGGGCTTACGGATCTTTTCCGCATCCCAATATTTTTGCCGGTTATTTGGCATTGGTCGGTTTATTGTCAGTGGTATATCGTAAACAAATTAAGCCGATTCTATTTTATGCCGCTGCCGGTATGGCTATAATAGGCCTTATTATTACCGGATCTGTCGCCGCTTGGGCGGCGTTTTTGGCGGCGGTAATCGCGTATTTGCATTATCCTTGGTTTTCTAAAAAAAATACTTTAATTGTGGCAGTATCGGTGATTTTGTTTTCCATCATTTTTTTGCTGACCTTTTATGTGATAAATTGGGGAGGACGATCTGTGATAGAAAGAGCGCAATTCATTATTTGGTGGTGGCAAGTATTTTGGCCGAATAATTTTTTGCTAGGTAGCGGCGCGGGGCAATATATGCAAGCTTTGGCAAAAACAATTTTTGCTTCATGGTGGCTTTATCAACCAGTTCATAATGTGTTTTTATTGTGGCTGGTTGAAGTTGGGATAATTGGGGTTGTTTTATCTGTTGCGTTTTTTATAGAAATTTATAAGAAATTACCATGGCATCGTTTATCGCCGGCAATAATAT
>CAZMZN010000014.1:789-9606 GCA_964570945.1 uncultured Gammaproteobacteria bacterium | reverse complement strand
AGGTATAATTGTATTAGCGATGGTTATTAGTTATAGAAAATATGAAACAAGGCGCAATTAATAAAATTTTATTTACAGTAATTTTGCCTTGTTTTTTATTTATTATTCATTTTGTTTCCGCCGCCTCTACCGTTGATGATGTTTATGATTTACCTAGTTCGTTGGAAGTCGGCGCGGCTTCAAATCATAAAATAGTGATCACCGCCTCTGAAAATGTTGACGAAGGAGACACACTATCAATTATTTTTCCAAGCGATTTTGATTTGTCTAGCATCTCTGAAGATGATATTGATATTTCTGATGATGGCACTGATTTAACGACATATTCGGATTGTTCTGGTACAGAACAGGTTGGCGTAACTGTTAGCGGTAATGAAATAACTTTAACGGTTTGTGTTGGTGATGGGGGTGCTATTTCCTCTGCAAGTGAAATTATTATAGAAATTGGAACAAACGCCGCATATAGCGGTTCCGGAACAAATCAAATTATTAATCCTGATAGCGCCGCCACATATTTTGCTGGTATTTCTGGAACGGCTGGTATGTCAGGTTCAGTTCCTATTCCAATAGTTGATAATGACAATGGCAATATTACAGCTGTTGTTGATGGGTCGGATAGCGGTTCTTCTGGTGGTTCTGGAGGGGGTTTAGGTACCGGAAGCGGCAGCGATGCTTCTTCGTCAGATACAACAGATAATACAGAAGATACGACTGATACTTCTGCTGAAGATGCTACAAATACCGAAGATACTTCTTCTGATACAACCGAAACAAATACAGAAACCACAACAGATACCAGCACCACCGATAGCGGTGATAGCGGAAGTTCTGATGCGTCAACAACTGATAGTTCTACTTCTTCTGAAAGTTTTGGTGGAACTACCGCGAGTGATGAAAGCAGTGCCTCAGGCACATCCGATATTTCAAGTGGTTCGGGAAGAGGGTTAAAAACGGAGCAAGAAACAGATAAAGATTCGGATTCTGTTTCAGGAATTGTTTCTTCTATTGATGATATTGATATTTCCTTGCTCGTTGCAGATGAAGAAATAGAATTAAGCGGAGATACTTTAGCGGTTATTCCTCAAAGTAAAGCGGTATTAAAGGTTGTTGTACCTGATGATGATATAGATGAAGTGTGGGCTTCTGTTGGAGATGATGATTACCAGTTGGTTAATACTTTAACCAATGTCTATGAGGCTCAAGTAAATATTCCCGCGTCAGATACTGAATTTTCTATATTGGTTAAGAAAAATGATGATAGCGTTAGTGTTTTTGGCGGTGTCTTAGATGCTAAGGCAAGCGGATTAGTGTATGAAACTATTAACAATGAAAAAATACCTGTTTCAGGAGCTGTTGTGACGATTTACGGTCCTGATAGTTCTCAGCAGTGGAATGGTGCTCGTTATGGAGAAAGTAATCCTTTTATAGTTGGGGACGACGGCCATTTTTCGGTGTATTTGGAAAATGGCGAATATCAAATTTATGTTGCGAAATCTGGGTATGACGATGCAAAAAAAACAATAACAGTTAAAAATAATATTTTAGCAACCAATATTGAATTAAAAAAGCGTTCTGAAGACATTGTTGGCAGCGGCGATGTGAATGAGGATAATAAAAAATCTTCAAATCAAGCTGATGAAATAACGGGAGCGGTCGCATTTGTAAAAAATAGCGTTGAATCAACAATGTTTGTTGTTAGGGATATTTCCAAAACAGTTAATGAAATAAGAAATGAACCAACGGTACAAACTGCGGCCGAAGTCGCCAAGCCCGTAGTTGTTACCGCTGCGGTTGGTAGCGCCGGTGTTTTGGCTGGTTCTTTTAATTTATTGGCTTTTTTGCGTTATTTATTTACTTATCCGATTTTGCTGCTTGGGCGGAAGAAAAGACAGGAATTTGGTGTTGTTTATAATGCTTATACAAAAATCCCTATAGATTTAGCTATTGTGCGTTTGTATACACAAGATGGAAAATTAAGAAGAACAATGGTTACGGATAAAGAGGGAAGGTATTTTTTTAAGGCTCAACCGGGAAAATATTTTTTGAAGGTTGTAAAAAATGGTTTTGAATTTCCCAGTAAATATTTAAGTGGGAAAAAACAAGATGGTGATTTTTTAGATGTATATACCGGTGGGCTAATTGAGGTTGGTGAGGAAAATGTTATTATTAATGCCAATATTCCGCTTGATCCGATAACGGGAATTGAAAAGCAGACTGTAAAAAACCTCATTTTAAAACGATTTATTCGCACTTTTCAAAATATTATTGCTTTTTCCGGGTTTATATTAGCAATCGGTGTTGCTTTTATCCAACCAACATTATTCAGTGGCGGTTTATTAATAGCGCACATGGTTATTTTTTCCATTACAAAAATTCTTGCCAAGCCTAAAATTAAAAAAGGTTGGGGAGTTGTCGTTGCTGAAAATGATGGTAAACCGGTACAAAACGCGATTGTCCGTTTATTTGAACCAAAATACAATAAATTAATTGAATCAGTTTTAACAGACGGAAAGGGAAGATATGCATTTTTAGTCGGTCCAAACGAATATTTTGTCACTATAAATAAGGAAGGTTATGAGCCGATAGAAATCAAACCAATTGATTATTCTAAGAACAAAGAACCAAAGGTTTTTGCCGCTAATGTATCTTTGAAAAAAGTGGTATAATTATTTTGTATTTCAACGCTTGGGCTTGTTGCGCAGGCGTGGGAATATGAAGGGTTCTGGCAGAATAGCAAAAAATATAAAAACCGTTTTTCTAAAAACGGCTCTTGTTATATTGCTTTTTGCTTTACCTGCTTACTTTGTTGGTGCTGCCTCAGCACCGAATATTATTACCTACCAAGGTAGAATATTGAATGCGAATGGCGTACCTGTTTCAGATTCATCAGTAAGCATGAAATTTGAATTCTATGATGCGGCAACGGGCGGGACGTGTTTGTGGTCCAATTCATCAAGCGATTGTGATAGCAATACGCCAGCTTCAACTACGGCGAGAACTGTTACATTGAACGACGGTTTGTTTACTGAATATTTAGGGGACACAACCGATTCAACTCCATATGCAGCGATTCCTGATTCTCTATTTGCTGATAATGCTTCGGTTTACTTGCAGGTTTATATAGAAGGTGAAGAATTAACGCCTCGTAAAATGCTGGGATCAGTCCCATATGCACTTAATGCAGATACGATTGATGGTTTGGATTCATCAGTTTTTAATCTTTGGACTGACGCCGGTACTGAAACATATTTAACTTCAGACACCGATGATTTTGTAATTGGCGGGACATCTGTTAGTGCCGCTCCGTTTGCCGTAGATGAATCTGCAAATACAATTTTTGTGGGTGAAGGTAGTGGATCGGATGCAAAGATAACTTTTAAATCTTCAGGAGGTGATACAGGTGATTTAACCTATACAACAGATGACAGATTTGATTTTTCAGGCGGAAATTTAACTTTTACCGGAGTGGAAGAATGGAATTCCGCAGGGACTGAAAACGGATTGTTGCATGTTGCCGGTTCGTATGCAACTGGCGCCAGCGGTTCGGGAACATATCTCGGCATTGGTTTAAAAAGTGCTATAGAGAATACTTCAACGCAAGCCACCGGTGTTTTACAGGATTTAATTGCTGTTTATGCTGACGCGCAAAACGTTAATACCGGTGAATTAAATACACTTTATGGTACAAAAAGCATAGCAACGAATTTAGGAGCTAGCACTGCACCAATCGGTGCCGGTATGTATGGTACTTTTTCTTCAGCGGTTCAAAATGGAGCCGGTTCCACTGTATCAGAGGCCTATGGGTTACTAGCAGATGTAACATCTTTGGACGGAACTATAACTACGGCTTATGGAATTAAAGGCAAAATCGGTAATGGAACGGGGGTAATTGGCACTGGTATTGCCGGAGATTTTGAGAATGCGTTTTCTGGTACTACAAGATACGGAATTCGTGCAACCGCATCCGGTGGAACAGATAATTATGCCGGGTATTTCTATGGTTCATCGGTGCATATTGAAGCAACCGATACACCGACTACGCCCACTTCTGTTGATGGCGCCGGCGATTTGTATATTTTTGACCAGTTAGAAATTGACGGTGTTAATCAAACTACCGGAAATATTATTGATTTGGATAATTTAAGTTTAACAACCGGCAAAGCCTTGCAAATTAGGCGCATGAATGATGTTGGCACTGATTTTACAAATGCAGCTAGTGGTTTGATTGATTTTGAAATCCAAGATACAGGTTCATCGGGAAATTTGTTGTATCTAAGTAATTCTGGAACGGGTAATTCTTTATATATAAATCAAATTGGAAACGCGCCTGCGTTATATGCCCAAGCGACAAATACTAATGATTATATTGCCAGCTTTTTCAATGATGGTAATTCCGATTCAAATCAAGGTTTATCAATTCAAGCTTGTTTAGATACAACGCCGAGCACCGCTTGTAATTATTTGGTATTTAAAGATGGTGATGGTGGTATTTTGGGAGCTGTAGAAGGTGATGGTGCCGGTGGTGTTACCAATGCATCTGCTGGAGCAGACTATGCGGAGTTATTTAATGGTAATTATGCTGATTTTTCGGTTGGTGATATTGTGGGATTGGATTCTTCCGGTCGGATAAAATTGGCTCAAAACGATGAAGAGATCATCGGTGCTTTTTCTGTTGCACCTAATACTTTGGGAAATTGGGTTCAAGGTTGGCGAGAGTCAGGCAGTTATGTTCCGGTAGCTTTGTTGGGCCGCGTACCGGTTAATGTAGATAATTCCGGAGGAAATATAGCGGTTGGTGATTATATTACTATCTCGTCAACTGCTGGTGTGGGTAGAAGAGCTAGCGGTGTTGGTTATGTGTTGGGGCAGGCACTTGAACCTATGTCATCTTCTTCAGGTACGATTGATGTTTTAATAAATCCTCATTGGGCGGCTGTTGATGCATTGACCGATGCCGGTGATTTTATTGATGTTGCAGATGGACTCCGTTTGACGGCGGAGGGCAGCGCGACTGTTGCAAATCCGGGATACTCTTCTCGGGAATTTGTTTTTAGAGGTTCGGGTTGGAACGGCACTGCGGCGGAAAATGTTGATATGAGTATTAGTAATAGTGTTATTGATGCTGATAACTACGGATTATCAATTAAAAATAATGATGGCACGGAAGTGGCTTACATCAGCCAAGACGGTGATCTATCTATTTCGGGCAGACTATATCCGTCAGATAGAGGGAATGCTCAAACTGATAAATACATTTATTATGATGGCAGTACCGGAGCGGGTGGAGATTTTATGAGAACCAATGCGTCAGGTTGGGGTGCTGGCTCATATGATTTTGCCGAAATGTTCCCATCACCTGATAGTTTGTCCGCAGGTGAGGTTGTTATTTTTGCTAATCACAATGAATCTGTAAAAAGGTCTACAGGTCTTACTTATGATGATAAAATCGCTGGTGTTATTTCCACTCAACCAGGATTTTTGGCGGGTGAAAATAAAACCGGATATGTACCGGTTGCGTTAGCAGGGCGCGTTCCAACTTATGTGAGCGGCGAAAATGGAGATATTGCTATTGGCGATCCTTTAACCACTTCTTCAAAGCCAGGTTATGCGATGAAAGCAACAGAAGCTGGTCAGATTGTTGGTTATGCGATGGAACCTTTTTCGGGCAGCGGCACAGGGGTGATTGTTGCTTTTATTAGGCCTTCTTATTATGACGGCCAAGGTCAAGAAGAAGAATTTTTGACGAATAATGTGGTTTCAAAATTATCAAATGTAAAAAAATTGGATTTGTCAGGTATTGTTAATTTGAACGGCGGCTCGTTAATATCTACAGCAAAAATTGAAGGAATAGGTAAGCGTTGGGCAATTAAAGAAAATGGAGATTTGACAACAAAGGGTGAAATTACGCAAATAGTAAAATCATACCAAGGAGATGATGTTGCTTTGAGCACCGCTCTGACAATTGATAAAACCGTGGAATTAATAGGAACTGTAGAGATGAAAAAAGGCTATGCTCGCGTTAAATTTGAAGATTTTGATGAGCGTTTTAATGATGTTATTGCAAACAGCGTGCCATATAAGGTGTTTTTAACGGCTGATGCGCCAACTGATATATTGTATGCGACTGATAGAACAAATGAAGGTTTTGTAATAAAAGAAAGAAACGGTAAGTCAAATGCAAATATTGATTGGCGTGTAGTTGCTTATCGTAAAGATTATAAGCCTGATTGGATTGATGAACAAAAGGGCGCTCAAGTAAATAATGTAGACGAAGGCAGTGTTAACGACACTGAAAATTCAGATAAATCTTCAGATAATGAAATGAATGAAGATGTAGTAAACAATATTGATCAAGATAATGATGTAGCGCTTGATCCTGATGTGGAAAATTCTGCAGGCAATAATGCGAATGAAGCGGTTGATGGTGATAGTGATAATTCAGTGGAATCAACAACTGATAACGTTGATTTGTCAGATGATGAGATTGACATTATTGATAATAATTTGAAAGATTTAACCGATACGGAAAATACAAATATTGTTGATGATCAAGAGCAAAATAATAATGAAAGTGATAATCACGATGCAATAGTCAACGAAGAGGCTTCGGAGCCAGAAGCTGATAGCGGGCAAGATAATTTGGTAAATGCTGAAAAATCAGATGAAAGCCACGATACAGCTAAAGATCAAAATGTAATTACAAAAGATACAGATGAAGAAACTGTAATTGACACCGGTGTTATAAATAGTCTTGAAGATGACAATTCCGCCGCTATACAATCAGAAAATATTATAGATAGTAGCAGCGAGTCCAATTAAGGCGGTGTTTATAAAACGGTTTATCTGGAATATGGTAAAATAAGGTTGATAAGTATAACCGTTTCTTTTTTATGTTTTTTAAAGACAGTGTTTATCATAAATTGATTGCTTGGTTTGTATATTTAACGGTTTTTTTGGTTCCTGTAGCTTACTTTCCGTGGACAAGTGATTATTTGGAAATAAATAAACAGACAGTTCTGATGTTTGGTGTCATACCTGCTGTTTTGCTATGGTTTGTTTATTTAATTGGTCAAGATCGGATTCGTTTTAAATTTGGAACACCTGTTTTTTTAGTTATTTTTTATTTGATAGCGGTCTGTTTCTCGGCATTGTTTTCACTGTCTTTTTATGATAGTTGGATAGGTCAAAGCGGTCAGGAATATATGAGTTTTATAACTCTATTGGCGCTCATTTTATTTTTATTGTTGTTGATTCAGGATTTTTTTAGTGACGATAAACAGAAAGCGCTTTGGTTTGCCGCCTTTTATGCTTCGGCGGTTGTAGGTGTTTTAGCTTTATTTGAAATTTTTGGTTATCCTTTATTGGCTGTGAATTTAATTGGCGCGCCAAGTTCCCTAGCTTTATATTTGTCAGCTATGGCGATTAGTGGCTGTGCGTACTTTATAACGATAGGAGAAAAAAATGACCATTTTCATTCGTATCAATGGAATTGGAGTTTTAAATTATCTGTATTTTTAACAATTATTTCCGCTATTATTGTATCTTTTGTGATTGATTATTGGGTAATATGGGTGTTGCAGATTTTAGGAGTATTTCTTTTATTGTGGCTTGGTTTAAAATTTGATTTTTTTGCAGGTAATTCGAATTTTATTCTGCCAATGGTGTTTTTATCAGTTTCTGTGATTTTTCTTTTTATTTCACCATTTCAATTCAATGTGTATGCCGGAGAAGTTGCGCCGTCGTACGCCGCCGGTTGGCGCATCGCTAAAGATAGTTTAATTGATAATTCTTTATTATTTGGCAGCGGACCGGGAACTTTTGCTTTTGATTATGCTAAATATAAGTCGCCGTCGGTAAATGATTCTAATTTATGGGATGTGATTTTTGATCGCGCTAACAGTCATATTACAACTATGTTGGCGACTTATGGTATTGTCCCGACAATTTTTTATTTGTTGTTTGCCGTTTCAATTCTTTTTTTGACATTAAAATATTTAAGCAGAATCAAGCATCAGCAAGTCATCATCTATACTTTGCCGGCCTGGTTAATGCTATTTGCTGGACAGTTTATTTATTCTGCCAATTTTACATTAAATTTTTTGTTTTGGTTTTTTTCGGCTGTATTACTTAGTCAATTATCGCAATCATTTAAAGAATATAATCTGCGAGCCGATAAAAAAATGAACATGGGAATTGTTTTTGGATTAGTGATAAGCAGTGTGGCCGTTCTTACGCTTTTTTTTGTTAGCATATCTCGCTATTCGGCTGAAATAGCATTTGCACGCGCTTTATCTTCCCAGGAAAACGGGGCTAATTTAGATAATGTAATTGCTGATTTGGAAAAAGCGGCCAGACTTAATAAGCTAAGCGATGTATATGCCAGAAATCTTGCCAACGCTTATCTTTTAAAAAGTGCTGACTTGTTAAATGCGGAGGCTAGTCCGGAATATATATCAGGTTTTGTTGCGGCCGGTATTGGTGAAATTAACAGGGCGGTTAATCTTTCTCCTGAGAGATTGGCTAATCGCGCTTTGGCGGGAGATATTTATAGAGAACTATCTCCGCTTATTGATGGGGCGGAAGATTTCGCAATTGAACACTATAAAAAAGCGGTTGAGTTGGCGCCATCAAATCCAAAGTATTATGTTTTGTTGGCACGAGCTTATTTAAATAAGGCAAATGTTTTGAGTGTTATTGTTGATAGTGGTGGAGATAATGATGGGCTGATTATTGCTCAAGTTGAAGATTTAATCAGTGAAGCACATTCATTGCTTGATCAGGCCCTTGAATTGAAAGAGGATTATTCTCCGGCTCATT
>CAZMZN010000014.1:281-779 GCA_964570945.1 uncultured Gammaproteobacteria bacterium | reverse complement strand
TTATTATTTAGCTTTGGTTTATGAAAGGGAGGGAAATTTGTCTGAAGCGATCGAGAGATTGAAAGCGATCAGCACGGTTAATTCAAATGATGTCGGTGTTGGTTTGCAACTTGGTATTTTGTATTTAAAGCAAGGCAAACTTGATTTGGCTGAAAGCGAATTAAAAAGAATATTGGAAATTTCACCTAATTTTGCCAATGCTCGTTGGTATTTGGCATCTGTTTATGAACAAAAAGATCAAGTTGATTTGGCTATTGAACAGATGGAAATTTTACAAGCCGCTAATCCTGACGATTCCTTGATTAATCAAAGACTTCAAAGATTAAGAAGTAAAAATCAAGAAAAAGAATTGCCAGAACCGTTGCCTGAAGACGGTAGTGAATAATAAAACCCCCGCAATGCGGGGGTGATTTTAGAATTTGCCGGCGATTTCAACTCCGAAGGGCGTGATCGCAACAGCCGTTTCCTGCTTATGCAGAAAAACAGCCGCGCCCACGC
>CAZMZN010000014.1:0-271 GCA_964570945.1 uncultured Gammaproteobacteria bacterium | reverse complement strand
TGCGCCGGCGAGACCGATTCCAAGCCAGGCGTTTCGGTAGGCCCGATTACGCTCGGCGAGGAGGTCGTAATAGCCGCCTTTGGCGTTGAGTTCTTCTTCAGAGCTCACCTCGGCAGCCTCAACCAGCCGCTTGTGGAGGGAGACGGTGCGCGCTCCCTGCCAGACGGCGACGCTCAGGCCGAGTCCGGCGGCAGTCCAGCCGGCCCGTGCCGGCCATGGCCCGAAAGATGCGGTTTTTTTTGCCGTGTCTTCCGAAGAAGGAGTGCTAAAT
>CAZMZN010000013.1:7669-9870 GCA_964570945.1 uncultured Gammaproteobacteria bacterium | reverse complement strand
GTTTTATCTTGGTTGTTGAAAGTGAAAATAATTAAAATAAGAAGGCGATTTTATAGAGGTGTAACTACAAGAGCGCGGTATATTTAAGGCGAGATGTATTAATTATCAACTGATTATATAAACAACTTGGGCGCTTGCAAGCAATGGGTTATTTATGATGTGATATATTGGCAAATGATTATTGGGTTAGTCTTATGATTGATATTATTTTAGAGACCGGTAATAATCGCCGAGAAACGGTGAGAAGAGCGGTACAGAATTTAGGAGATGATTTAATTGAACGGGCGCGAAATGCGGAATATATTTTCATTAAAGTGAATTTAGTGGATAGTGAGTGGCCTTTAGCATGTACGCATATTGATGCTGTTCGTGGTTTATTAGATGTTTTAAGAAGCCGTGCCAATACACCGATTGTAATTGCCGACGGATCTTACAGGGGAACAATAGATGCTTTTTATAATTTGGGTTATGAGATGTTAAAAAATGAATATAGCGATATAGAATTGCTTGATTTAAACGATGCTGAATTTGTTGATGATTATTTTCATTCTCCTACTGAGGAAAAGGTACATATAAGGCGAGCCAAGTTAGCAACTAAATCTGGTGGTCTTAAAATTTCTTTAACGCCGTTAAAAACCGATATAAATACAACAGCTTCTTTAAGTATTCAAAATTGGGCCATGGGAACATGGGTGGTACCGTCGCGAATTAGTGCTACTGGACGCGTTTGGGCACGTTGGCCATGGCTGGCAAGCGATGTTAACGCTTATCATTACGCTATCGCCGATTTATTTGCTCATCATAAATTTAATCTTGCCATTATAGATGGAATTGAGGCGATGGAAGGTGAGGGTCCGGTACGTGGTGAAAAAATGGATTTTGGAGCTGTTTTAGCAGGCTTTGATCCTGTCTCCGTGGATGCGGCCGCTGTTTCTCTGATGGGATTTGATCCTGAGGATATTGGTTATTTGCGCCGCTTGCGTGATTTAAATTTTGGTATAATTGATATGGCAAAAATAAATGTCCCGCCAATGCTTTTCTCGCAATTGGCGCGTAAATTTAAAACATCAAATAATAATTAGTATGCAAACTTGTATTTTTCCGGGAAAATTTCAGCCTTTTCATAATGGTCATTTGTTGGTAGTAGAAGGTATGGCCAAATCTTGTAAAAAAGTTGTAATTGTAATTTATCGCGGTGATGAAGATGGTGATTATTTGTTCACGGCAGAAGAAACACGAGATATGATTGGAGCAGCATTGATGTCGAATAATATTATAGACGCCAATATTGTTATTGTTGATAATTGTGAAGATGATTATGATTGTGCGGATAAGATTTTGGAAGCAGCCGGATATCCGGAGGAAGTTAAAATCTGGACCGGAGATGATAAGATGAAAAAAATTTTTGAAAGTCAAAATATCGCCATTCAAAACATTTCCCCTGTGCCGGGATTTGACAGTGCGGAAATAAGAGAAATGATTTTAAATAATGATGATGCTTGGCGTGGCAAGGTGCCGGCCGGCGCGTTGGATGTTATATATAATAAATTTTTTGCCAAATAGTTATAATAGACCACTTTAATAATTGGCGGTTTTTTGTTTCCTTTTTGTTCGGGTTATGCTATAATCCGAGTTCAGTTTTATGGATTTTAAATTGCATGCAAATTGGAGGCCGACCGGAGACCAGCCGGCGGCTATTGAAAAATTAACCAAAGGTATAAAATTGGGTCTGCAAAAGCAGACTCTGCTTGGAGTTACGGGATCTGGAAAAACATTTACCATTGCCAATGTTATCGCTAACGTCCAGAAGCCAACTTTGGTTATTGCCCCCAATAAAACACTGGCGGCGCAGTTGGCACAAGAGTTTAGAAGTTTTTTCCCTGAAAATGCAGTAGAGTATTTTGTGAGTTATTATGATTATTATCAACCCGAGGCTTATTTACCGAACACTGATACTTATATAGAAAAAGAAGCGCAAATTAATGAAGAAATAGATCGTTTGCGACACCGCGCCACTCAGGCCCTACTAAGCCGCAAAGATGTAATTATAGTCGCGTCGGTTTCTTGTATTTATAATTTGGGTTCACCTCAAGAATATAAGAATCAAGTTTTGCATTTGCATTGCGGTGAAAAATATGAACGAGCTCAATTGATTAAAGAATTGGTGAAAAAGCATTATGAAAGAACAAATGGTGCGGTTG
>CAZMZN010000013.1:3816-7659 GCA_964570945.1 uncultured Gammaproteobacteria bacterium | reverse complement strand
AACAAAAGCTGTTAAAGATAAAGTATCGGACGGCTGGATATTTCCGGCCAAACATTATATCGCCCCAAATGAAATCATCGTTAAAGCTATTAAAGGAATTAAATTGGAGTTGCAAGAAAGATTGGCTGAATTAAAAAAACACGGGAAAATTTTAGAAGCCGAGCGTTTGGCTAGGAGGACAAAATACGATTTAGAGATGATTAAAAATATTGGCTACTGTAATGGTATTGAAAATTATTCTCGTTTTTTTGATGGGCGCAAACCGGGGGATCCGCCAGCTTCATTGTTAGATTTTTTTCAAGGTGATTTTTTGACGGTTATAGACGAATCACATGTAAGCGTTCCGCAAATTAGAGGAATGTATGCCGGTGATAGGGCACGTAAATTAACTTTAATTGAACATGGTTTTCGTTTGCCAAGCGCGATTGATAATAGGCCGCTAAATTTTGATGAGTTTGAGCAGAAAACCGGTCAAACAATTTATGTTTCCGCCACTCCCGGCGAATATGAAAGAGAAAACAGTCAACAAATTGTTGAACAGATCGTTAGGCCGACAGGATTGGTTGATCCGCATGTTACCGTCAAACCGGTTACAGCTGATAATGATTATGGCGGCCAAATTGCAGATGTTATTAAACAAACCAAAAAAAGAATTCAAAACAACGAGAGAGTGTTAATTACGACTTTAACCAAGAAACAAGCTGAAGATTTAACCGATTATTTATCTGAGCAAGGAATTAAGGTTCAATATTTGCACAGTGATGTCCAAACATTGGATCGTGTGGACACAATTAGTAAATTAAGGTCCGGTGATTACAATGTGATTGTTGGAGTTAATTTATTAAGGGAAGGTTTGGATTTGCCGGAGGTTTCTTTGGTGGCTATTTTGGACGCAGATAAAGAAGGTTTTTTACGCAGTGAAACCGCTTTGATTCAAACTATGGGGAGAGCGGCTCGCAATGTGAACGGTGAAGTTGTTTTGTATGCAGATGAAATAACCGGTTCGTTAAGTCGAGCTGTACAAGAAACAAACAGGCGCCGCGCCATACAATCGTCATATAATAAACAGCATGGAATTACGCCAAAAACTGTTGAAAAGTCAATTTTTGACATCCGTGAATTATTACCCGATCAAAGTGAAACAAAAAATAAGAAAGAAGCGCTTGATATTGAGTATGTAACGGATAAAGCTGATATAGAACAAATACTGGTTGAAAAAAGAATGCAGATAAAACAAGCAATCAGAGCGGAACTTTTTGAAACAGCGGCTGTGTTGCGTGATGAAATAAAAGAATTAGAAAAAGAGTTGGAAAAATATGAAAGATAAAATCGTGATTAAAGGAGCGCGAGAACATAATTTAAAAAATATCAATTTGTCTTTGCCGCGCAATAAGATGATTTGTATTACCGGTTTATCCGGTTCGGGTAAGTCATCTTTGGCGTTTGATACAATTTTTGCCGAAGGGCAAAGGCGTTATATAGAATCGTTGAGCGCGTATGCGCGTCAATTTTTAGGGAAAATGCAAAAGCCTGATGTTGATGAGATAGAAGGTTTATCGCCCGCGATTTCAATTGATCAAAAAGCTCATTCTCGTAATCCCAGATCTACTGTAGCTACTATTACCGAAATTTATGATTATTTGCGGGTTTTATATGCCAGAATCGGCATACCAAAATGCCCATCATGCCAAACTGAGATTGCAAAATTGAGCGTTGATGAAATTACCGATGCTGTTTATCAATTCGCTTATAATAAAGACAAAAAAGAAAATGCTGTTATTTTAGCACCGATAATCAAAGGTAGAAAGGGTGAATATTATCAATTATTATATGATTTATATAACAGCGGTTTTGCAAAGGTAAGAATTGACGGAAATATCTTTTCATTAAGTGAAAAGATAACTTTGTCACGATATAAAACGCACAATATTGAATTAATAGTTGATTCTTTACCGGTTGAAAGTATCATTAAAAGCAGTAAAGAAGACCGTCAGCGTTTAAGTGAAGCTATAGAAATGGCTTTGGATTATGGAGATGGTGTGGCGGTAGTAGAGATAGGAAAAGAAAAGAAAATATTCTCAGCCAAGTTTAGTTGCGCTGTTTGTAATTTTGCTTTTCCGGAAATTGAACCGAGATTATTTAGTTTTAATAGCCCTTATGGGGCGTGTTCTTATTGTGGGGGATTGGGAACAAAAGAAATATTTAGCGAAGAGTCGTGTCCTGTGTGTCGCGGTAAAAGATTGAATAGCGAGGCACTGAGTGTATATATAGAAAATAAAAACATTGCTGATTTTATCGCCATGAGTATTGATGAAGCTATAGATTTTATTTTGAATTTGCGGTTAACTCCACGCCAGCAGGAAATTGCCGGTGCAGCGTTAAAAGAAATAGAAAATAGATTGTCATTTTTGTTAGATGTTGGCTTGCATTATCTAACACTGGATAGGCGTGCCGGGACATTGTCTGGTGGCGAGGCTCAGCGAATAAGGTTGGCTTCTCAAATTGGATCAAGATTGGTTGGGGCTTTGTATGTTTTGGACGAGCCCACTATTGGATTACATCAACGGGATAACGAGAGATTAATAAAAACTTTAGAAGATTTGCGCGATTTGGGAAATACGGTGATTGTTGTAGAGCATGATGAGGATATGATTAGCCGCAGTGATTATATGGTGGAAATAGGTCCGGGCGCGGGTGTGCACGGTGGCAGTGTAGTGGCGGAAGGGGAGGTCCCGCAAGTTTTTGAAATAAAAAAATCTCGTACAGGCGCTTATTTATTGGGAAGAGAAAAGATAGAAGTGCCGAAAAAAAGAAGAAAAATTGGTCGTGACCGGATAAAAATTAAAAAAGCTGCGGAAAATAATTTAAAAAATATTAATGTAGAAATTCCATTGCGCCGGTTTGTCTGCGTTACGGGGGTATCGGGATCGGGTAAATCTACTTTGGTTCATGATGTGATGTATAGAGCTTTGGCGCAAAAGATCAACGGATCCAAGAAAAAACCGGGGCGTCATTTAGCTATTTTGGGAGCTGAGTACATAGATAAGCTTGTGTTAGTTGATCAATCTCCGATTGGCAGAACTTCTCGATCTAATCCGGCTACATATACTGGCGCTTGGGGGCCTATAAGAGAGTTGTTTGCCAGCACTGTTGAAGCAAAATATCGCGGTTATAAACCGGGTCGTTTTAGTTTTAATCGCCCCGGCGGCCGTTGCCCCAATTGTGAAGGGCATGGAGAGATAGCGGTAGAGATGCATTTTTTGCCAACGGTTCATATTGAATGTGATGTTTGCGCCGGCCGCCGTTTTACCAAAGAGACGCTTGAGGTTAAATGGAACGGTAAAAATATATATGAGGTACTGCAAATGACCATAGAAGAGGCAAAAGATTTTTTTAAAGACATTCCGGCCGTTGCAGATAAATTATCTGTTTTAGATCAGGTTGGTTTGGGATATTTAACTCTGGGTCAATCGGCAACTACTTTATCGGGCGGCGAAGCGCAAAGAGTAAAGTTGGCGAATGAACTGACAAAAAGGCAAACCGGGCGTACATTATATATATTGGATGAGCCAACGACCGGATTACATTTTGATGATATCAAGAAACTATTGGATATTTTGCAGTCTTTGGTTAATAAAGGAAATAGTGTGGTGGTTATTGAACATAATTTAGATGTTATAAAAGTGGCTGATTGGATTATAGATTTGGGTCCGGAAGGGGGTTCTGCCGGGGGCATGGTGATCGCCGAAGGGACACCCGAAGAAGTAAGTCGCAAGGCTGGAAGCTATACTGGTCGTTTTCTAAGAAAGGTACTGAAAAAATGATAAGAAATGATGTAAAAAT
>CAZMZN010000013.1:2032-3806 GCA_964570945.1 uncultured Gammaproteobacteria bacterium | reverse complement strand
TAACAATTTACCCGATAAGCCGGGAATTTATTTGTTTTATGACCGGCAGGGAAATATTTTGTATGTCGGTAAGGCAACGTCATTATTGCAAAGAGTAAATTCTTATTTTAATAAAGCGCATAATACTCGTATAGCCGAATTGGTGCGCAGAATTAAAAAAATTGATTACCAAATAACCGACAGTGTTTTGGAAGCTTTGGTATTGGAAGCTAATACAATTAAAGCTTTGCAACCGTCATTTAATGTTTTATTGAAAGATGACAAAAGTTTTTTATATTTAGCGATTACAAATGAAGATTTTCCAAGGCCGATTTTATTACGGGGACATGAATTGGAGAAGGAAGGTATCAAGCCGTTTGCCAAAACATTGCCAAAAAAATTAAAAAAGAAATATAAGGCGATTTATGGGCCGTATCCGTCCGGAAAATCTTTACGCAAAGCTTTATCTATAATTAGGAAAGCGATTCCCTGGAGTGTGTGTCGACCTGTGAAAAATACGGGGAAAAAAATACGACCGTGTTTTGACGCGCAAATAGGATTGTGTCCTGGAGTTTGCGTGGGGGCGATTAATAGAACCGATTATAAGCGTATCATTCGAAATTTAATGCGTTTTTTTGAGGGAGGAAAAAAACAGGTAATACTTGATTTTAAAAGACGTATAAAAAAAGCAGTGGATAATGAAGATTTTGAAACGGCCGCAATTTTAAAAAAGCAAATGCGCGCTTTGGAACATATCCAAGATGTTGCCTTGATTAGCCAAGATGATGAGTTTTTATCATATAAAAAATTGGAGTTTTTAAAAATTTTTCATAGGATCGAAGCCTATGATATTAGTAATTTTGCCGGTGATGCGGCGGTTGGTTCAATGGTTGTGTTTATAAACGGTGAAGCCGCGAAAAATTTGTATAGAAGATTTAAAATTAAACATGTAAAACAAATTGATGATTTCGCCATGTTGGCTGAGGTAATATTAAGACGAATAAAAAGGGGACAATTAGATCCGAAAGCTTGGCCTTGGCCTGATTTGATTGTAGTTGACGGAGGTAAGGGGCAGGTGAGTGTTGTAAAAAAAATATTGTCGGATTTTAATATTGATATTCCTGTTATAGGTATCGCGAAAGGGGCTGATCGAAAAAAAGATGAATTTATTATAGATCAAGCGACAAATAAATTCCGGCCAATTATTGTTAAAAATAAAAAGCTTATAATTTTGGCTCGTGACGAAGCGCACAGATTTGCCGTTAGTTATCATAGAAAATTGAGAAATAAGCAATTTTTAGGAAAAAATAATTAACAGGAACAAAAACCGAACAAAAATATGGCTAATTTTAGCCATATTTTTGATTTCTAAAGTGGGAATTTTTGTTTGACCTTAGGTGTTTTGTGGGGTAAAGTGGAAGTGTTAAGGCAAGAAGTGGGGAATAGCCCGTTGGCTATTTACTGCTTCTTTTTTCTTAAAGAACAATCGGGAAACTTCCTCTCACCGCAAAACATTTTGTGGTGTGATAGTAACAACCGCTTGTTCTTTATCCCAATATTATGTTCATAGGGGAATATAAACATTCAATCGACGAAAAAGGCCGTTTGGCCGTGCCAACGAAGTTTCGCGGCGACCTCGCCAAAGGAGCGGTTGTTACCAGAGGTCTTGATTCTTCGTTGTTCCTGCTCCCCTTGGAGGAGTGGGGCAAGCTTGCTGATAAATTAGCAGGCTTGCCCCTGGGGCAGGCAAATTCCCGCGCCTTTGCACGTTTAATGTTGGCGGGCGCAATGGATA
>CAZMZN010000013.1:1301-2022 GCA_964570945.1 uncultured Gammaproteobacteria bacterium | reverse complement strand
TCATCCCCGAATATTTAAGAACATATGCGGGATTGAAAAAAAAGGCAGTGATTGTCGGTGTTAATACACGGCTGGAAATTTGGAGTGAAGAAGCTTGGGAGAAGTATCGCCGTCAAACCGAAGAGCAAGCTGTAAATATTGCCGAAGAATTGGGGGAGCTTGGAATTTAATCTAATTTATGAATCAACATATTCCGGTGTTGATCAATGAGGTCATCACTTCTCTCAATTTAAAATCGGGATCGGTTATTTTGGATGCTACCGTAGGTTTGGGCGGGCATGCGGAAATGATTTTAGCGCGCATCTCTCCTTATGGCCGTTTAATCGCTTTTGATCGTGATGAGGAGAATTTAGAAGCGGCCAAGAATCATTTGCAAGTCTATAAAGATAGGGTGGATTTTATTCACGATTCTTTTGCAAATTTGGATAATTATAATCTGCCCCGATTGGATGGAGCGCTGTTTGATCTTGGTTTTTCATCGGCTCATATTGATAATCCGGAGCGAGGATTTGCTTTTCGCTTAGACGGGCCTTTGGATATGCGTTTTGATAGGCGACAAGAGTTGACTGCCGCAAATATTGTTAATGAATGGAGCAAAGATGAATTGGCGGATCTGCTTTACCAATACGCTGATGAAACAAGGTCAAGAAAAATTGCCGCCGCAATCGTTAAAGCCCGTAAAAAGAAGCGCTTGCAAACTACCGCGGAGTTGGCTGATTTG
>CAZMZN010000013.1:0-1291 GCA_964570945.1 uncultured Gammaproteobacteria bacterium | reverse complement strand
ATCGGTAAAACCGTAGGCGGCGGTGGAAAAATTCATCCGGCAACTAAAACTTTTCAGGCTCTTCGCATGGCGGTAAATGATGAATTGTCGCATATAAAACAAGGCTTAGAAGCGGCGATTAATCTTCTCAAGCCCGGCGGACGTTTAGCTGTAATTACTTTTCACTCCATAGAAGATAGATTTGTTAAATATTTGCTTAAAGAATTAGCTATAGCCGATAAAATTACCTTAGTAAATAAAAAAGTTATTAAACCTAAATTTCAAGAAACGCGATCAAATCCCAGGTCGCGAAGCGCCAAGCTGAGAGTGGCAGAGAAATTATAAGCTTAAATTACAGAGGAGGATATGAATACAAAAAAAACACAAATTGCAAGATTAGATCGTTGGTTGGAATCTGAATTTGTTAAATATTTCTTGTTGATGGTAACGGTTATTTTGGCAGGGTTATACATTTGGCAAATTAATACTTCGGCCACATATGGCTATATTATCCGTGATTTGGAAAAAGAAATTGCCGCCATTGAACGTCAAAATGAGAGATTGGAGCAAAAAGTGGCCAAATTGCAATCTGTAGATAGTGTAACAAATAGAGTCAAAATGCTGGGATTGGTTAAAATCGAGAATGTAAAATATATCGTCCCTGAAGATAATACCTCGGTGGCCTTGGGCAAGTAAATGATTAAACAAAAACCCTTTATTTACGCGGCTTTGCCGTGTTTTTTGATTGACAAAAGGGTTATTTTATGCTAATATTAGCAGTCTTTTCCCAATTCAGGGGAAAGAAAGAAAAGGAGTCGCCCATGCCGAGCGACTATCTTTCTTGCGCCGGTGAAGTCGGCGCACAATGCCGTAATCCGCGGCATTTGGGCGCCGTCATTCACGATGGCGCCGATTTTTTCGCCAACGGTACTTGCGCCGTTGGCTCATATTGGCGACTGTATACAAAAAAGTCGCCATGTGCGGTTTGTCGCACTCCCATTCCCGAGGAAGCGGGGTGGGTGGTGTCGGAAAGTGTCGGTCGGAAAAGGGTTGCGCTTTCCGATGCTCGCGGCCGCCACGGTGTTTATGTGGTGGTTAGCGGCGACCCTTTGTGCGTCTCGTGCGCCGAGGCGCTTTTCTTGGCCGGCGGCGTGGAAAGTGAGCCGGCCGGCTACGGCGACCTGAGCGCCGCCGCCGAAGCCTACAGGTCCATGTGCCTGCTGGCTTATGACGAGCGGCTTGGTCTGGCTCGCCTTCTGCGCGAGCGCCGGGTCGCTGATCGTTTTTTTGCGGACGATTCTGTTCACAGGAT
>CAZMZN010000012.1:0-10336 GCA_964570945.1 uncultured Gammaproteobacteria bacterium | reverse complement strand
AGAGAAGACATAATTGGAAAAATAGAATGAAAAAAAACCACTTAATAATATTGCGATTTGCGGTAAAAAAATACTTATAACCACAGTTAAAGCACCAAAAAGCATAGCGTACGGAACGATAGGCAAAATTAAAATATTAACCAACACTCCACTTAACGCCACTCCGTCGAAAGACCAAATAATAACCGGAAAAGAAGTAAAGGTGGCCGCTAAAGTAGAAGCGGCGGAAAGGCGAATTTCAAATGCTTCAGGTAAAAAATTTAATTTTTCTTCAATAATTGGCGCAATATAAATCAAACCCGCCGTAGAGAAAATAGATAATAAAAAACCAGCATTAAAAATAATAAGCGGATTAACAATCGCCATTAATGCCGCGGTCGCCAATAGAGCGTTAGACATGGTCGTCTTGCGTCCCAATTGTTTAGCGAAAAGCGCCAAAGACCCCATAACGCCCGCTCTTACTACTGCCGGCTCCATACCAGCTAAAATTACATAACCAAAAATCGCACTTATAAAAAACATCACGGCGCGTTGCCTTTTTATTCCAATTAAAGCGAAAAATTTTCCGACTAATAAAACGACTATAAAAACATTATATCCCAAGGCGGCGACAATATGAGTTGTTCCGGTTAATAAAAAATATTCTTTCCATTTATCAGAAAAACGCTGTTCTCCCAATAATAAACCGCTTAAAAGTGATGCTTGCGGTTCAGTAAAAATTTTATTTATTTTATTTATTTTATTTATAACTAATGCTCGTATTTGTAAAATTTTTCTTTTTATATAACTGCCTTTTCCGGCTGCTATGATTGTCGGTGATTGATATGAGACACAAGTTGCAAAGACCTTTTTTGCCGCCAAAAAAATATCGTATCGAAATCCGTCAAAAGGCATAGGTTGACGCAATTCGCATTTTAATAAAATCTGATCGCCATAAAACAAAGATGGGTAATATGGAACTTTGGCTAAAATTTTTTCATTATTTGCCACCACGTGATTATTAATAGCTATAGGCAATAAAATCACTTGCTGTTGCGGAGCCTTGTCTTCAACTTTCTCAACAATGCCATTAATTTCAACTTCTTTCCCCCAAAACAAACCAATCATCGGTGAATATGAAAAATTCATCGCTTGGAAAATAGCGATACACAATATTATTAAACAAAGTAGCTTAAATTTCTGCGACGGTGTACGCAACATAAAACACCCTCAATTAGAGGGTGTTAATTTCAACACATCACCTTTAAAAAATTTAGTCAATTTTAAACAACAAAATTAACCAATTTACCCGAAACATAGATTACTTTTTTTGGCTCGCCATTAAGATATTTCGCAACATTTTCATGAGCTAATGCCTGCTCTATTATTTTATCTTTATCAGTATCAGCCGGAACGGAAATGACGGCTCGCAATTTTCCATTAACCTGAACGGCTAACGACACTTCACTTTCTATTAATAACTCTTCATTAAAATCCGGCCATGATGTAGCCTCTAAAACAGTATCAATGCCTATTTTTTCCGCCACTTCATTTGCGACATGCGGAGCAAAAGGACACAAAATTTGCAAAAATTTCAATAAACTGTCTCTTCTAACGCTACCAGCCAAATTAACCTCATTAACAAAAGTCATCATTTGCGCAACCGCGGTATTGAAACGCAAATTATCAATATCTTCGCTTACTTTTTTAATAGTTTTATGAAGCACTTTGGTAATTTTTTCTGGTTCAGAATCGCCCACCTTATCAGCTAATTTTATAACCTTGTCTAAAAATCTTTTTACGCCAACTATGCCATTATTACTCCATGGAACAGGCTCCTCAAACGGTCCCATGAACATCTCATACACTCTTAATGAATCAGCACCGTATTTTTCAACAACTTCATCAGGGCTTACGCCATTATTTTTTGATTTACTCATTTTTGTTCCATCGGCCGCCAAAATTAATCCATGAGAATGCCGTCTGGCATATGGTTCTGAAGTTGGGACTAATCCTTGATCGAACAAAAACTTGTTCCAAAAACGTGAATATAATAAATGCAAGGTAGTATGTTCCATGCCACCATTATACAAATCCACCGGCATCCAATATTTTAGCTTTTCCATATCGGCAAAAGTCTCGTCATTATGCGGATCGGTGTAACGCAAAAAATACCAACTGGAACCAGCCCAATTAGGCATAGTATCTGTTTCTCTCTTCGCAGGTCCGCTGCATTTTGGACAATTTGTATTAACCCAATCTTCAATTGCAGCTAACGGAGATTCACCCGTATCGGTTGGTTGATATTTTTCAACTTCAGGCAAAACCACCGGCAAATCTTCTTCCGGCACGGGTACCCAACCGCATTTATCACAATAAATAAGCGGTATTGGCTCCCCCCAATACCTCTGCCTGGAAAATACCCAATCACGCAATTTATAATTTACAGCTCTGCGGCCAACATTATTATTTTCCAGCCACTCAATTATTTTATTTTTTGCCTCCGCGCCGATTAAACCGTTGATAAAATCAGAATTTATCGCTTCCCCTTCACCACTATAACATTGACTATTACCGGAAGATTTTATTACCTGCTTAATTGGCAAATTAAATTTCTGAGCAAATTCATAATCGCGCTCATCGTGTGCCGGTACAGCCATAATTGCTCCAGTACCATATCCCGTCATAACATAATCGGCAATCCAAATCGGAACCCTGTCGCCATTTACCGGATTAATCGCATATGCCCCCGTAAATACGCCTGTCTTTTCTTTGCTTAAATCATTTCTTTCAATTTCTGATTTTTTTAAAGTGTTTTCAATATATTTTTGCACATCTGAGCGATGAGATTCATCAACAATTTTATTCACTAAATTATGCTCAGGCGCCAATACTAAATAAGTTACTCCAAACAAAGTATCCGGCCTAGTTGTAAAAACCGTAATTTTTTCATTCAAACCATCAACCGAGAAATCAACTTCCGCTCCTTCGCTTCTTCCTATCCAATCTTTTTGTTGCTTTTTGATTTTTGGTAAATAATTTACCGTATCCAAATCATCTAATAATTTATCCGCGTATTTTGTAATGGCGATCATCCACTGTTCTTTATCTTTTTTGATAACCTCCCCACCACACCTTTCACAACGGCCATTCACCACTTCTTCATTAGCTAAACCGATTTTACAATCAGTGCACCAATTAATCGCCATTTTTGCCTTGTAAGCAAGCCCGGCTTTAAAAAATTGTAAAAACTGCCATTGAGTCCATTTATAATATTTGGGATCGGTTGTATTAATTTCCCGCGACCAATCAAAACTAATTCCGAGTGATTTTAATTGGCGTTTAAAAGTGGCTATATTTTCTCTTGTTACATCCTGAGGTTTGCGGCCGTGTTTAATGGCATAATTTTCCGTTGGTAAACCAAAGGCATCCCAGCCAATCGGATATAAAACATTAAACCCTTGCATTCTCTTCTTGCGCGCTAAAACATCCAATGCAGTATAACTGCGCGGATGTCCGATATGCAAGCCTGAACCGGAAGGATAAGGAAACTCTATTAAACAATAAAATTTTTCTTTTTCAGAAAAATCCTCGGCGGTGAACAAATTTTCTTGTTCCCAACGTTTTTGCCATTTAGCATCTATACTTTTATGATCGTAAGTCATATTACTTCATATGCTATATGAAAATTATTTTTCAGACAACGGCAAATATAAAAAATCGCCAGTTTTGGCGATTTTTTTATATTTATTTTTAAGATTCACTGCCATTTTCCGTAGGAAACCCGGCGTCTTTCCATCCCATCAATCCCCCTTCCAAATAACCAACTCGGTTATAACCCTCCTTCTCCAAAATCTGTGCCGCTGACAATCCCTTGCCCGATTCATCAAATTCCCCATAAACAACAATGATAGCATCTTTATCGTTGAGTGAATCGGTGTGTGATTGAGAAAATGTAGACCAAGGAATATTAATAGCACCAGGAATATGAGAATGAGTATATTCATGATTTTCTTGCAAATCAACAATAATAACCGATGTACCTTTTTCTAATTCATTCTTCAATCGTTGAGGGCTTACTGTTTGCATATTATTTTTGAGGACGAGCCGCTGCTAATCTTTCCAGTGCTAAAATAAAAGCTGCTCGCCGCAAATCTGTATTATATTGTTCTTTTTTGTCCCAAACAGCCAAAGCGGCATTACGCATTGCTTCTTTTAGTTTATCATCAACTTCGTTAGCATTCCAGTGTTCATTTTTCATATTTTGATCCCACTCAAAATAACTTACAGTAACACCACCTGAATTAGCCAAGATATCGGGTATAACAACAACACCGCGGTCAAATAAAACATCATCTGCTTCCGGTGTCGTTGGTCCATTAGCCAATTCAAGAACAATTTTTGCTTTAATATCAGCGGCGTTATCAACAGTAATTTGATTACCCAAAGCCGCCGGAACCAACAACAAAGTATCTACAGTTAAAATATCGCTATTATTTATTTCCCGCCCTCCTTCAAAACCATCCACAGAACCAGTCTCTTTTTTATATACTTTCAAAGCTTCAATATCTAAACCGTCTGCATTATAAACACCACCTTTAGAATCGGAAACAGCTATAACCTTCCAACCGTTTTTTACAGCTATATCGGCAAAAATTCGACCGGCATTACCAAATCCTTGTATAGCAACAGTCTTCTCGTGGTCTTGCAGGTTTAATTTTTCAAAAATTGTTGATAAAACATAATATCCTCCGGTAGCTGTTGCCGTCTCTCGCCCTTCACTACCACCTTTATCTAACGGCTTACCGGTTACAACAGCCGGATGCCCGAATTCATCGGCTATCCATACCATTTCTCGGGCGCCGGTATTTACATCAGGAGCTGGTACATCTATTTCCGGTCCGATCACACCTTTTTCTTTCATTATGCGCGCCCAACCTCGCACCACTTGTTCTAATTCATTTTCAGAATATAATTTAGGATTGATTTTTACGCCACCTTTACCGCCACCCATAGGGATGCCGGCAACCGCGGTTTTAAAAGTCATCCATGTCGCCAATGCCTTCACCTCATCTAAATCAACGTCCTGATGAAATCTAATACCACCTTTAAAAGGACCACGCCAATTATTATGCTGCACACGAAAACCGGCAAACTTTCTCTCCTCTCCATTGTCCAATTTAACTGGGATTTCAATTTCCACTTCATTCATCGGCTTGCTTAATTCTTGTAAAACTTCTTCATCTGTACCGGCAATTTGACCGGCTCTACTAATTTGCTTGACCGCATTTTCAAAATAACTGCTCATATTAAAACTTTAATTTATTTAATTATTCAGCTTTAGCTAAAAAACGCTCAGCATCCAAAGCCGCTTTACAACCACTACCCGCGGCGGTAATAGCTTGACGATAATATGGATCAGCCACATCACCGCACGCAAATACACCTTCAATATTTGTTTTTGTACTTGGATCTGAAACTTTCAAATAACCAGCTTCGTCCATCTCTAACACACCCTTAAATAAATCTGTGTTTGGCTTATGACCGATTGAGACAAAAAAACCATCGGCTTTGATTTCTGATATTTCACCAGTTTTATTGTTAATCACTTTTACAGCTTCTAATTTATCTGAGCCTATCAATTCTTGTGCTTCAGTATTCCACATAACGGTAATTTTACTGTTTTCAAAAACTCTTTTTTGCATTGGCTTCGACGCTCTAAATTCATCACGACGCACCAAAATAACCACTTCGCTGGCAAATTTTGTTAAAAACGTCGCTTCTTCTAACGCGGCATCACCGCCACCGACAATTACCACTTTTTTGTCTTTAAAAAAGAAACCATCACAAGTAGCGCATGCAGAAACTCCTTTACCTTTCAACTCAGTTTCTCCCGGAATATTAAGCCATTTTGCAACTGCGCCGGTAGCGATAATTAATGTTTCGGATTTATATTCTTTATCAGCCGTTCTAATAATAAAAGGACGCTGTGATAAATCAACTGAAGTGACAGTATCATAAATAATTTCTGCACCAAATTTTTCTGCTTGTTTTTTTAAGTTAGCCATTAAATCAGGCCCCATAATACCGTCAACGGCACTGGGCCAATTTTCTACCTCAGTAGTAGTCATTAATTGTCCTCCCGGCTCCGGACCGGCAAATAATAGCGGTTTTAATTCAGCTCGCGCCGTATAAATTCCAGCGGTATAACCCGCTGGACCAGATCCTATTATGATAGTTTTCCTTATTTCCATAGTTATTTGATTAATAATCGTCCTCCTGAGCAAAAAAATTATAACGCAATTAATTTTTTTTGTATACCCCTAGGGGGTGTATAAAAAATAAGCGCCATAGCGCTTATTTTTTAATAATTACAACCTTCTCTCTATAAATACGCCTCTAATTTTTCTCGCAACATTTCTTTACTCATAGAACCGGCAAACTGCTCCATAATCTTCCCCCCCTTAAAAATCATAAAAGTCGGTATTGATAAAATATTAAACTGGCGAGCCAAATCAGGATATTTATCAACATCAACTTTACCGAAAATAATACCATCCATTTCATTATCCAATTCCTCAACAATAGGCGCCATAACTTTACACGGTCCACACCAATCAGCCCAAAAATCTACCAAAACAGGTTCATCAGCTTGCAAAACCGCTGAATCAAAATTTTGTGAGGTTAGTTCCATAAGCAATGATTATTTTTTAAAAATTGCACCGTAACGGCAGCGGCGCAATTTTAACATGTTTTAATAGACGGCGCAAAACAATCTCTTAATTTTAAATACCGGCAATATTTAATAACCTCTCCTGCTTCTCTTCTTTGTAAATTTCCAATATATCTCCAACTTCTATCTTTACTTTGCCGGCAAATTCCATTCCGCATTGTTTGCCTTGCTCTACACTCTTAACATCCATTTTGCCTTCTTGCAAAGATTTAATTTTACCTTCAGCTATCACTTGATCATCACGAATAACTCTGGCAGTGGCACCTAATTCAATCATACCTTTTACCACTTGCCCTCCAATAATCATACCACTGTCGGTTTTTTGAAAAGTAGCCAGAATTTTCACCGCACCCAATTCTGTATAAACTTCTTCAGCTGGAATCATGACTTTTAATCTTTCTACGACATCTTCAAAAAGCTTATAAATGACTTTATATTCATGAATTTCCACTTTTTTATCGCGAGCCAAAGAAGCGGCGGCGGTACTTGGTTTAACATTAAACGCCAACAAAACAGCGTTGCTAGCCTCAGCATTCAATACATCGCTTTCAGTAACATAACCCAAACCCTTAGCAACGATATTTACCCCTACATAAGGATTATCAATCTTTTCCAACATGCCCAAAATGGCCTCTAAAGAACCGAGCACATCAGCTCGAATCACCAAATTCAAAAGTACTTTTTCTTCATTGCTATTTTGCTGATCGTCATTCGACTCTTGCTGTTGAGCCCGCCTTACAGTTATCTCATCAGCACCGGCTTTTTTACCGGGTTGTGGTTTTAGTTTATCCAAATCTTTAGGATTTTCCGGAACTTCTAAAATATCTCCAATGGAAGGCGCCGCTTTAAATCCCAAAATTTTCACAGGCACAGAAGGTCCGGCTTCTTTTACATCTTTACCATCCCATGTTTTCATTGCTCTAACCTTGCCATATAGAAGTCTGCGCAAACCTAGAAAATCACCGACATGCAAAGTACCTGTTTGCACTAATACCGTTGCCACCGGGCCTTGTGCTTTATCAACATTTGATTCAATAATTGTTCCTATTGCTCGCCTATTGGGATTGGCGACAATATTTTCTTTTTCCATATCCGCCACCAACAACAACATATCCAGCAATTCATCAATATTCTCCCCCGTTTTTGCGGACACCGGAACCATAATCGTTTTACCGCCCCAATCTTCCGGTATCAACCCAGCCTCAGCTGACAATTGATTTTTAATTTTATCAACATTGGCTGTTTCTTTATCAATTTTATTAATAGCAACAATAAACGGCAATTTAGCCGCTTTAATAATATCAATCGCTTCTCTGGTTTGCGGTTGCACACCATCATCGGCGGCAATAACCAAAATAGCAATATCAGCCACCTTTGCACCTCGAGAACGCATTACCGTAAACGCTTCGTGTCCGGGTGTATCAATAAAAGTCAATTCACGATCTTTTCTTTTCACTTGATAAGCTCCGATATGTTGAGTGATGCCTCCGGATTCATTTTCAACAACATTGGTACTGCGAATTGTATCTAAAATTTTTGTTTTACCGTGATCAACATGGCCCATAACAACAACCACAGGTGGACGCGGCAATAATTCTTGATTATTGTCTTTTTTCAAAGCTTGTTCCAATTTTTCCAATCCCTGTTCATCGTGTTCGGTGATTTGTTCATCTTCTTTTAATTCTGCAATATACCCCAAATCACCGGCAACAATAGCCGCACTTTCAAAATCAATTCTTTCATTTAAAGAAGCCAAAATACCTGCGCGCATCAATTCTTGCATAACTTTCGCAACCGGCAAATTAAGCGTTGCGGCAAACTCGCGAACACTGATAGTTGATGGAATAAAAACTTTCTCCGCCGTTCCTTCTTGGACTCTTTTTTTGCGTTCGGCTCGAGCTCGTTGTTCGGCTCTTTTGCGATCTAAAAATTGGCGTTTTTTATATTGCCGCCAAGCTCTTTCTATGCGTCCCGCTTCTCTGTCGGGAATTTTTATAGCTTTGGCCCCAATATCAAAACCTAGCTCCGGTAATTTTGCCCGCAGTTCATCAGTGGAAACTCTTAGTTTTCGTGCTAATTCAGATATATTCATAGCCCGAGAATACCTGATTATATACTTTTGGTCAATAAAAAACCTACACCCCGGACCTGGTGTAGGTAACGGGTGGCAGGCTAATGATAACATTAATCTTGCCACCATTGGCAATCCGCATTAAAGCGCTGCGCAACTCGCGTTCCAGAGTGGAACGCAACGGCTCCGCTACCCCCACGGGAATATTATGATTGACTTGCGCAATAACGCGCAGATCATCAAAGTCCCACGGGCGCAGAACAAAAACTCCTTCCGTTGCCACCTCAGCGAGGCGGCGATCGACACGTGTTCGTGCAAGCGCATGACGACCGGCACGAGCAACATCATCCCGCCGCATTGCGACGGGGTAAAAAATTGTCACATCCAGCATCATTACCTCCTATTCACAAAAATAAAAAATTCTCGCCATTTTGACGAGACGCTTTGTGTATAAATGATTATTTAACAAACCACATCAATCTAATTGGCGTATCTCCTCTTGGGTGCAAAGCGCCGATTTCTAAAACATTATCTTTAAATAGAATATAATAACCGCTTTTTTCTTTAGATCCTCCGCTGTTTTCATCAATAGGAGGATTTCCAAAATATTTTGGCGACAGACCGGCAAGATCAACGCACTCCGTGCAAGAACCTATTTCTTTTTCTGTATCATATGCAGAATAAGCAATCTCCCAAAATAAACCAGGATCATTCTGCGAAACTTCAATCAATGCTTCCATATAATTACGCACGCCATTTGCCAAAATGTCATCCTGAGCCTTTTGCGCTTTTTCCCATGGATTTGCAAATAAAGCCGCAAAGAAAAAAATAACAACAGTCAAAGCAACCGCAAAAATTATCTCAATATTTGTGCGTCCAAAGGCATACTTCATACTAAAACTTGTTATTTTTTAAAGGCTAAGATATTTTTATTATATGCCACAATCACCACAATCACAATCAGGTTTTTTATTGGTAGATAAACCGGCAGACATTACCAGTCACGACGCTGTCGATTATTTGCGAAAAATTACAGGTATTAAAAAAATTGGACACGCCGGCACCTTAGACCCGTTTGCTACCGGATTATTAATTATAGCCATCGGTCGCCAAGCAACAAAAAATATATCGCAATATGTAAAACTGGATAAAATTTACGAAGCGACAATTATTTTAGGAGCAACTACCGACAGCCTGGATCCAGAGACTCCAATTAAAAAACAACTTTTATCAAAACCATTTTCGCAACAAGATATACAAGTTGCAATAAAAAAAATGACAGGTACGATAAAACAAAAACCTCCTGTTTTTTCAGCGATAAAAATTAACGGCCGCCGCGCGTATCAACTAGCAAGAGCCGACCAAGATATAAAAATAAAATCCCGTTCTGTACAAATTTACAATTTTTCTTTAAAGAATTCCAAATACCAAAATGGTCTACAGGAATTACAAACGGTAATTCATTGTTCTTCCGGGACTTATATCAGATCTATTGCTCGTGATCTTGCCAAAAATCTGGGATGCGATGAAGTTATTCCTATTGATGATTATTC
>CAZMZN010000011.1:2159-10751 GCA_964570945.1 uncultured Gammaproteobacteria bacterium | reverse complement strand
TTTGTATATACTGAGGAATACGCAAGCCGATACCTTTTAAATTATGTGTAATAACAACATCAGGTTTTTCTTCTTGTAAAATTTTTTCAACTTCAAGGCCGCCATTTGGACAAAAAGCGTCAAAAATATGCCAAAATAATCTAATTGGCCATATAAATTTGTAATCCTCTAAAATAAAATAAATATTCCTCGGGACAAATCTATACACTCTTTCTTCCGTGCTTACAAAACCAGAAATAGTAGATGTGTTTTTTTTGGGTTTACCTGTAATTACAAAAACATCATGGCCGGCATCCAGTAAAGATTCAACCGTTCTTACCACTACATACTCGGCACCACCGCGTTGAAATGGCGGATATAAATTGGTAACAATCCCTATTTTCATAACTCGTTTTTATCAAAGATCAAAATCATTGTAAATATCCAAAATCCGCCGTTCCACAACTGATTGAGCATATTTTTTCTCTACTCTGCGCCTTGCAGATTGCCCCATTTGTTTCGCCTTATTTTTATCACTTAATAATTGAATCATGCGATTCTTTAAAGAAGATACATCAGCCGGCTTAACTAATAATCCCGTTTTTTCCGGCTCTACAACAGTCCTTACGCCGGGCAGGTCACTGACAATTGACGGCAATCCCGAAGCAGCCGCTTCCAAAGTCACCAATCCAAAAGCCTCTGATTCATCAATGGCTGGCAATATATGAGCATCGGAGAGAGCGTATAATGATGGTAGCTCTTTATCACTTACCCGTCCGGTAAATATTACTTTATCAGACAAGTTATATTTTTTTGCCATGCTTTCATACTCATTCTTTAAATCACCATCGCCGACAATTAATAATTTCCAACCCTCAGGCGGCAATTGTTCACAGGCACGCAATAAAACATCAACACCTTTAAAATAATGCGCTTTATCCAAACCGCCAACAAAAATAAAAACAAAATCATCGCCGAATTTTTGTTTTTTTACAATTGTATTTTGTCTGGTTTTTTCAAATTTATGTTCATCAATCCAAAATGGCACTTCTAACAAATTATCAGATCTTAAACCAATAGATCGCGCATAATCAAAAGAACTAACAAGAATTGTATTTGCTGAATGCAAAACAAAACCACGCCATATCTTATGTATAAAAAATAACAACGATAAAATACCAGAAGCTTTGTTTTCCATATGATAACTAACAATCAATGGTTTTTTCCACAATCTGGCGGCGAGCGCTACGAACAAATCGCTTCCGTAAAACGGATAATGCATATGAATAACGTCAAAATTGCGCAATTCCCATAAATATGACGGCGTTATAGACGCGTGGCCATAACGAAAAATACCTGGATTTGTATCCGGAGAAAATACCTTCACTTTATAGCCGGCCGCACTTAAAACTCTTGAAAATTCAGCCGCTACCTTACCCATACCTCCGATTTTCGGAGGATATATTGGTGTAACTTGCGCAATCCTCATATCACCAACTAATTATTTTATAAATTCTGGACCATAAAAACGCAAATATTCTGTTTACTATTTGCACTGCCAGTGAAGTTTTATTCTGAAATTCAATTATTGGCGTAAAATAACTTAACAAATATCTATCACGAACTTTGCGCAACTCGGCGGCCCGCTGACGCATTTTTAAAATTAAAGCCAAATTAGGTAAACTAAAAATTGCAAACAACGTTTTTAACTTCATTAAAAACCAACCCTCTTTTACGGATGAAATCAAAGAACCAAAATCGGCAATAATTAAAAAAGGAGTCAATAAAATCAGACTGCGAAATCTTAAATAAGCTATTAAAACATCTAAACGATAAATCTCAATCCAATAAAACATTTTCTTATTTCTGGCAAATTGATAATAATGATAAGCCTCAGCATTAGCCGCTAAAACATTTTTATAGCCGGCAATTAAAAAACGCAATCCCAATTCCAAATCTTCGTGATACATAAAAAATCCATCTTCCAATAAACCAACTTCGCGTAAAATATCTATTCTATACATAACCGCAGCACCCGAACAATAAGCCACTTCATCTTTATCAGGCCTATCAACCGATTCCGCTAAAATTCCATTATCGCGCGCATAACCATAACCGGCAACATGAATCATATTACCGGTAGAATTGATAATTTTTTTATCTTGCCATAATTTTATCACCGGCTGAGCGGCGGCTATTTTTTTATCATTCTCCATCACTTCAACCAATTGCGTAATTGTATCGGTGGATACTTTTAAATCGCCATTATTTAAAAAAACATAATCAAAATCATTGTCAACAGCCCATTTAATAGCCAAATTATTGCCGCCGGCAAAACCACGGTTCACACCATCGTCAAAAATTTTTATTTCAGGCAAATCTTTACCGACTCGCGGCAAAACACTATCATAAAAATATTGCTGAATGCCGTCTTGAGCGCCATTAGGTACAACAGCGATTGTTAAATTTTGTTTCGGATAGCGCAACGACGCCCAAGATTCAACCACTTCCGGAGCCCATCGGCGATCATTGTGGCATAAATATACAATACAAACTCGCGCCGGCATATCACTTTTTATCTTCCATTTTTTTCAACTCAATCGCCACACGCCTTGTTAGCTCGGTTATTTCGCGTTTTATTTTTTCAAGCCTTACCAATACCCTATACATTGTGTATGACAAAATTACAATAGCCGAATAAGCGATTAAATCAGCTCCTTTTTCCACACCAACATACGAAGCGATTATATCTGTCCATTGTGGAGCAAAGGCCACGGCCGCTACCCCCAGCCAAAACAACGTCCACAACAAATACCAGTACAAACTAACTTTTTTTGCCCGATACTGCTTAAAAACAGTTATCAAGCCAAAAATAGAAAAAATGATCAGCGCTACTTGAAAAATCATAAAAATTTACTTTTTAAAATATCCTTTATTACTGTCAAAGCGCCAAAAGCCGATTGCCCTTTACGCAAGGTTTCTTGATAATATTTAATCGTAACCGGCACTTCTACATACGATAATTCATTTTCTTTAATCATTTCCAAAATTTCAGAAGCATGCGCCATTCTATCTAATGAAATCCGCATATTCTCCGCCGCCCTTGCCGATAACGCTCGAAAACCATTATGGGTATCGCTCACTTTTATACCGGTCATAATTAATGTAAACAACAATGCGGCTTTTAACAACAATCTACGACTTGCGGGAATATCTTTTGCAACACCGATAAAACGCGATCCCAATACAACATCCGCTTCTCCGTTTATAATTGGCTGAATAATTTTTTTTATTTCTTCAGCCTCCATTTGTCCGTCAGCATCAAAGTGAACAACAATATCCGCTTTCAATTCTCGTAAAGCATAGTCAGTAGCCGTCTGCAAAGCCGCACCCTGGCCTCTATTAATCAAGTGGCGCAAAACAATAGCCCCCGCTTTTTTAGCTTCTTCAGCCGTTTTATCAGAAGAACAATCGTCAACAACAATAGCCGTATCAGCCACCTTTAAAACTGAGTCAACAACATTTGCCACTCTTTTCTCCTCATTATATGCCGGTATTACAACCGCGATCATATTTCGTAAGTATCTCCTGTAAGCAAAATTTTATTCGCCCTGATGTATTCAATGGTTTTCTGCAAACCATCTTCAAGCCGGACAATCGGCATCCATTCTAATTTTTCTTTCGCTTTGCTAATATCGGGCAATCCCAAATCAGTCAAAAATGGAATTTCTTCACCAGCTTTTATTTGTGAAGTTGAACCAATTTTTTCAATTATCATCTTGGCAATGTCAACCAAAAGCAAATCTTGGTCACTACCAAAATTAACAGGACCGATTCCGGGTTCAGCCGACATCAATTTCATCAATCCACTAACAACATCACTTACATATATGATAGAAGTTTTAAAATCTTCAGGAACATTGACAATCAAATCATCGCCATTTAAAGCGTTCAAAATAAAATCAGGAATTTGATGACCGTCAAACAAAGGCATACGCGGTCCATAAGTTCTGAATATTCTGGCTATTTTTACATCCAGACCGTAAACTGCACCATAGGTTGAAAACATTGTTTCCGCAAAACGCTTACCCTCATCATAACAAGCGCGCGGTGACAAATGATCAACAATACCTTGGTAATCTTCGGCAAAAAACTCAATATCTTCTTTCCTCCCTCCATAAACCACTGAACTGGACGCTAATAATACTTTAGATTTATATTTGACGGCTATATCTAAAATATTGCGCACCCCCACAGAATTCGTCAGCAATGTGTGATGCTTTAATTTATTAAAATTTTTGATCGAAGTCGGAGTTGCCAAATGGTAAATTTCATCAATGCCTAAAAATTTAATTTTAAAACCTAATAATTCAGGAAAACCTTCCAAATCAAAAGGCTCATTAATATTTAATCGCAAAAATTGAAAATCAGGATTCCGCAAAGCACCCTCAATATTGCGCACATTGCCGGTGGTAAAATCATCAATGCAAATTACTTTTCTGCCGGCTTGCAACAATGCTTCACATAAAAATGAACCGATAAAACCGGCCCCACCGGTTACTAAAGCTATTTTTTTCTCATCGCTCATAAATTATAAATTAGCTGATAACTCTTCTCGTGTTTTCATTATAGACTGATCAGGAGTATCTGTTAAAGACATCGGTTCTCCGCTGCTGAATTTGGGAAAAAATGTAGGCGAAATATCTATAACATAATCCGCCCAATTTTCTCCATATAAAGCTTTAGCGATTTCTTCATTTGGAATCTGGCGCAACAATGGCGAAAATTCATTATCAGGATTTTCTTCCAAAGCATAAACAGCCGCATCACTCTGAATTTTCACTAAAACAACCCCGGGCTTTGGCAATAATACGCCAGCCAAACTCCAAGCACTCAAATCCTCATCACTAACCTCTTTAATAACGGAAAAGTCATCCTTCCATGTAAAAAATGTTTGCTCATCGATCACAGCATAACGCCCCTGCTCGCCAATATAATAAACAGTAGAAAAAGATGGCGCTTTAACAAAATCACCGACTTCAACACCTTCAACCACTATTTCAGCTTCGCTGCCCGCTGAATCTTGAGAGCTATTATCATTATCTTCTGTTTGTTCGCTAAAATTACCGGCGATTGACAGCGCTTTAGCGATGTTTAAACGACCAGCCCCCATTTGCCCAACATCTTGTGTCGAGGAAGATATCGGATCTACTGACAATTTCAAAATATTGCGAATGCTATCTGGAGACAAGTCGGGATACTCAGCCAACAAAATAGCGGCCGCGCCAGCTACCATTGGCGCCGACATTGAAGTCCCATCCCATTGGCCGGAGTATTTTTTATCATATCCTTTGGCCGGATCATAATATGACAGACCATAAATATCTTCACCTGGAGCAGACAAATCAACGCAATCAGAACCGTAATTAGAAAACAATGAGCGCGTATCATTTTTATCAACCGCCGCTACACCAATCACCCAATCTTCATCATTATAATTATAACAAGCCGGATAAACAGGCTGTTTATTAACATTTTCTCCATCATTACCCAAAGCAGATACCACCACTACACCGTTATCATACGCATACTGAACCGCATTTTGTAAATTAATGTCATTTTCATCACCCGAAAAGCTCATATTAATAACATCAGCCCCATTAGCAACGGCATAATAAATAGCTTTTGCCACATCAACAGAATCACCGGCTCCCAATGAATTTAAAATACGAAGCGGCATAATGGAAACATTCCAATTAATACCGCTTACACCACGAGAATTATTTCCTTCAGCTCCGATAATGCCGGCAATTAAAGTTCCATGACTAACCGCATCACTATTGGCGCTGCGATTTATATCCGGTTCAGGATCATTATCATTTTTAACAAAGTCCCATCCATATACATCATCAATATAACCATTATTATCATCATCACGGCCGTTATCGGGAATTTCGTCATTATTAATCCAAATATTATCCTCTAAATCAGGATGATCTAAATCAACACCGGTATCCAAAACAGCGACAACCACTGTTTTGTCTCCGGTTTGATCATCCCAGGCATCATAAGCTTCAATTTTTCCCAAATACCACTGTCTGCCCAACAAAGGATCATTAGCCGTCTTTGCAAACACAAACCCCGGCAATAAAATTATCGCCACAATACTTAGACATAAACGTTTAATAACCAAACTATTATTCACGGCACTGTTCTTTTGCTTGTTTAATAATTGCTTTAATTCCTTCGCGAACATTATCATTGTCCTCCAAGGCTAATTGCAAAGCCTGCTGATAATAATTTTCCGCCGCTTGGCAATTACCATTATCCAAATACCAATTGCCCATCATAACCATGTTCCAACGAGTGCGGCCTTTATTTTCAATATTCTGTTCAATTAATTGTTTAATTTCGTTATTCTTTTCTTCGGGCCAAACATCTTTGTACAAATCAATTAAATCTCGGTAATACTCTTCCATTTCCGGTTTTAATTCAATAGCCTTCTTATATGCTTTTTCAGCCCCCTTGTAATCACCCATTTTACGCAAAATATTGCCATAAGTATCCCAAGAAGGCGGGTTAATACTGTTATAAGTAAAATATTCTTCATAAATTTCCCGCGCTTTTGCTAAATCTCCTAAATAATAAGCCTTACGGGCGGCAACGATATATAAATCCAATTCCGGCCGTTCACCAATTTGTTTATATGCTTCAATAGCAGCCAATAAAGTATTTAATTGATCTTGTAAATCCGACGCAACTGTTTGCGTTGTTTGAAAATCAATCTTTGTTTCTAAATTGTAATAAGGAAAAAACTCTTTAAATGCCAACACCCCCAAAAACACAAGCAAAACAATTATCGCAATGGTCAAACTTACAGTTTTAAGTTTCATACCGCTTCATTCTAACCAAACAACATACGTCTGGCAATAGTTTTAAAACTTAAACTTAAGAATAGCCACAATTGCGTCTTTTGCAGTCATCACATAACGCTCAAATCCAAACGAAGCTTTCATTTTTTCCGGATCATATACCGCAACAGCCGGCACATCATACATAAAAGCATATTGAAGCGGACTTTCTTCAAATTTATCAAAAGCCTTTTCCGTATAGCACCAAATGCCACCATCGGGACTGGTATAAGAACCACTCAAACCGTCATATCCGCAATACAGCAAACCGGGCTTATACCATGGCTGTTGTTTAATGGCCTTTCTAAACTCTTCTAAAAACGATTCATTATCCCACCCCTGAGACAAATCAATAATGGTTTCTTTGGGAATAATCAATTCTTCTTTACGAAATTTATTTTTCTCCGACCATTCTCTATCATCAAATCTGTCAATCGCCATAAAAATTGATAATTAATTTTAATGCCTGTTGTTTACCGTTAACCCATTTTATTCTATCATCAGCCTTAAACCAAGTCATCTGTCTCTTTGCATAATGGCGACTGTCTCGTTTAATAAGCCTAACCGCTTCCTCTAAATCAATTTCACCGTTTAAAAATTGGCAAAGCTGCCTATACCCTATGCCGGTCATAGCTTTTATATCGCAGCCATATTGTCGGCGTATTTTTCTTACCTCGTCCAACAGTCCCGATTCCATCATTTCGTCAACTCTTTGGTTTATACGATTATAAAGCTGTTCTCGTGGCACATTTAAACCTATTTGTAAAACATCATAATTAGACTCCCCACGCTTACCGCCTTCAAAATCAAAATTATCAATCAATCCGGCAATATACAAACCGGCGCCGCCCGCAATAATAATTTTTTTGCCTCTTGCGGCAATTTCTTTTATTTTTCGGCGAGCGTATTGTTGAAAATCAAATGCTTGAAAATGTTCATCGGGATTAACCAAATCAAGACCCCAATGCGGGACCATGTTCATTTCCGCCGCAGTCGGTTTGGCAGTGCCGATATCCATATCTTTATATACGGTGCGCGAATCAGCACATATTATCTCTGCATCTATCTTTTTTGCAGCTTCAATAGCCAACGCCGTTTTTCCACTGGCCGTTGGACCAACAATGACTACCAATTTTTGTTTAGCCATAACTAAGTTTGTTTATCGTTAGTTTAAAGAAAAATTACCTTTTCCACAAATACAACAATCTAAATCCATCTTTTTTATAATTCCTTATGCTACAATAAATTCATATGCAAACAATTACCGCCAAAGAATTATACAAATCCCTGCAAAATAATAATAAAAATTCAATTTTAATTGATGTACGCCAACCCGGAGAATATAAACGCGAGCATATTTTGGGAGCAAAAAATTACCCTTTGTCAGAATTGGAAAACCATATACCGGAATTAAAAAAATTTGATGTGATTTATGTAACTTGCCAAAGCGGAAATCGCAGTCGCCAGGCTTGCCAAATACTGGAAAACGCAATTCAAAAAGAAATTATAAATCTAAAAGGCGGCCTGCACGCCTGGGATAAATACGACTTGCCAACCATTAAAGGTCAGGGCATGACATCAATTGACCGCCAAACTCGTTTAGCGATAGGTGCAATGATTCTGCTTGGTTTCTTTGGCGGTCGTTATCTATGGGAACCGTTATATATATTGGATATTTTCGCCGGTTTTGGATTGATTTTTG
>CAZMZN010000011.1:0-2149 GCA_964570945.1 uncultured Gammaproteobacteria bacterium | reverse complement strand
CATTCCGGAGGGGATCGCGGTTTCGGTTCCCATTTATTATGCCACCAAAAGCCGCAAAAAAGCCTTTAATTATTCATTTCTTTCCGGAGTTGCGGAGCCAATCGGGGCGCTGGTGGGCTATTTTATTCTGAGGAACTTTTTCAGTGAGGCTACTTTTGGATTGATTTTTGCCGGTATCACCGGTACATGCGGAATGATGATTTTGATCAGAAACATGCCTTGGAACAAAAAATAATTATGAAAACACTGATTTTTGATTTTGACGGCACTATTGTTATTGGCAGTAATGAAAAATATATCCAATGTTTTTGGCAAACCGTACAAAAAAATAACAAATCAGCCAATAAAGCTCACGTATATAAAAATATAATTGACAACTGGGGAAAGGATCCTAAATTTATACTATCCAAAATTCTTGATAATCAGAATGAAACTGAATTGGAAAGAAATTTTTCCATCTACCGACGGTGCACAGATGCTCCAACTTTTTCCAATGGCATCAAACTGGTACCGGGCGGCAAAAAAACATTAATCTCATTGCACGAACAAGGGCACAAATTAGCAATCGCCAGCGCCAGCAGAAAACAAATTATAACGGATTTTTTAAATCAATTTGAACTTGTTAATTTATTTTCTTCCATTATCAGTTCGCAAGATGATATTACCGATCCCGAAAAACAAAAGCCAAATCCTTATATCTTGCATGAAACTATAAAAAAACTAAACAGTAATCCAAAAAATACTTACTATATTGGTGATGCAGTCACGGATATTATGGCCGCTAAAAATGCCGGCGTAATTTCAGTTGCAGTTCTAACTGGTCACCTAAATATCACCACTGCCAGGCAACAAAATCCAGATTTTATAATCAACAGCATTAACGACCTTCCTTCTGTATTATAATTGCCTTTCCTTCAATTAACGCTTTGGCGATCTTCTTATTGGCTTGCGAAAGTAAACGCTGAACCGTGCTTTGTGATGTTTGCATCTGCAAAGCAGCTTCTTGTTGGGTCAATTCTTGATATTGAGTAAGGCGTATCGCTTCCATCTCTTCTAACGATAAAATAACCGTCTCTAATGCTCTGGCCGGAATACCAATCGGCTTAAACATCGTCGCTTCAGGACGGAAGCGAATACGCCTCCAAGCGCGCGGTCGTGGCGACATAAATCAATTTATTGATGATTATACGCCTCTATTACGACCACGACCACCGCCTTTATTAAATCTACCCAAGCCAAAACCTTGACCATTTCGACCGATAACACCATTATCCGCATTTTGTCCCACAGTATTGGCAGTATTTGCTTGGGTATTATTTTGAGGACGGCAATTGCTTATTCCTCGACCCGTTCCCGGGCCTAGGCCCATTGGACCTGTTCCATCTCTTCGTGGCATATGCATAATAATGTTAAGAATTAGACATTTTGAATATATACCCAAAATAAAATTTTATCAAATAAAAAACCGCCCTCTTGGACGGCTTCTTTAAAGATCTATTTTTTCTTCAATCGCAATGAATTAAGAACTACTGATACCGAAGAAAATGCCATAGCCGCACTCGCAATCATCGGATTCAACAAGCCTATCGCTGCAATTGGAATACCGATAATATTATAAATAAAAGCCCAAAATAAATTCTGAATAATAATTTTGTGCGTTTGTTTTGCCAAATCAATCGCTTCCAACACTTTTTCGGGACCGCCACCAACTAAAACTATTTGCCCGGCCTCCATGGCGATATCCGTTCCTATACCAACAGCGATTCCCAAATCAGATGCCGTAATCGCCGGAGCATCGTTCACACCATCACCAACAAAAGCTACCTTATAACCTTCTTTTTGATACTGCTTAACCAATTTTAATTTTTCATCCGGCAACACTTCGGCTTCAAAATCTTTAATGCCCAATTTTTTTGCCATAGCGCGGGCCGTATTACTATTATCACCCGTAATCATTACAACTTTTAACCCTCGTTCTAACAAGGACCGTACGGCTTGGCGCGCATGCGGTTTTTCCTGGTCAGCGATAGCAAATAAAGCAACCGGCATTTTATCTGCCGCTACAATAACTACCGTCTTCGCTTCTTGTTCCCAAGCACTTATATGATTATCAAAATCAGATAAGTCTATATTTTGGACACTCATTAAA
>CAZMZN010000010.1:0-10806 GCA_964570945.1 uncultured Gammaproteobacteria bacterium | reverse complement strand
AATTTCTGCGACGGTTTGAGGGTCTGTGTCCCAAATATCATTAAAGTTTTTATATCCCTCTTGTTCTCGTATCATTCGTTCAAATTGACCTGGTCTTAGAAAATGCATATTTTTTGATGTTTTTTTAGAATATTGCTTAATTAAAGTAAACGGGCTAGAATAAGAAAGCTATGATTTCTACTATTATTGTATTTTTAATTATACTTTCCGGTTTGGTCATTGTCCATGAATTGGGCCATTTTTATGCAGCTAAAAAAATGGGGGCACGAGTTGAAGAATTTGGCATAGGTTTTCCGCCCAGAATTTATTCAAAATATGACAAATCAGGTGTTCGTTGGTCTATAAATGCAATTCTTGCGGGCGGTTTTGTAAAAATTAAAGGTGAAAATGGTGAAGATCGCAATGATAAAGATTCATTTGTTTCTTTGCCTATTTGGCGCAGGTTCATTATTTTAGTCGCTGGAGTAATAATGAATTTATTAACCGCAGTGGTTTTATTGACGGTTGTATTGAACATTGGAGTCTTAACTGTTGTGGAAGGAGATGTGCCGACGGGCGCTTCAATTGATGATCAATCCATAATGGTAACCCAAGTTTTGCCGGATTCGCCGGCCGCAAGCGCGGGGCTGCAAGCTGGTGATAAGATTGTGAGTATAAACGATTTATCTTTTGCTAGCGGAGAACAGGCTCGTGAGTATTTGAATATAAATAGCGATAAGGAAGTTTTTAATTTTAATATAGAACGAGATGGAGACAATTTGGAGCTAACAATCATTCCGGAATATATTCAGGCAATTGATTCATTGGGCGTAGGCGCCGCTTTAATGGAAGTTGGCAAAGTAAAATATAAATGGTATATGGCGCCATGGCAGGCAATTAAGCAAACTGCTGTATACACGGCTTTAATTGTAGGAGGGATATATGATGTTGTAACCAGTCCTTTTACAGGTTCTCAAAGTTATAAGATGGTGAGTGGTCCGGTTGGAATTGCTGATATGACCGGTGAAATGATGTCTTTAGGGCTGTCTAGTGTGCTTAATTTTGCCGCTATTTTATCTATCAGCTTGGCAGTGCTGAATATTTTGCCTTTTCCGGCATTGGATGGAGGACGGATAATGTTTCTCATCATTGAAGCGGTGCGCCGTCGCCCGGTAAATCAAAAATGGGAGATATTAATAAATAATTTAGGTTTTTTGGCTTTACTGGTTTTGATGGTTATTGTAACTTACAAAGACATTGTAAATCTTTAATATGAAATCAAAATTGGAAAAATTAAAAGAAGATTTTACAGAGGAAATTAAGCGAATCGCCAATTCTAAGCAATTACACGAATTAAAGGTAAAATTTTTAGGGCGCAAAGGTTTATTAGCTGAAATAATGAAAGAGTTGCCTAAAGTGGCTGCTGAATCGCGTAAAGAAATTGGAACATTAGCAAATAGCGTTAAAAAATATATTGAAAGTGAATTTGAAAAAACTTTAACCAATATTGAACGTCAAGAAAGGTCGCAAAGAGAAGAGGCAGAATGGATTGATATTACTCTACCTGGAACGCGACCTCAAGAAGGACATTTACATTTAATAACGCAAACAATTTTTGAAATTGACAGATTGTTTGCTAGATTGGGCTTTGTTAGCGTAAGGCATCCTGAAGTTGAGTGGGATTTATATGCTTTTGAATCATTAAATATGCAAAAGGATCATCCTGCGCGGGATGAATGGGAAACATTTTTTATATCAGCACCGGGAGAAGATGAAATTTTTGAAGGTGAAAAAGGTAAGATGGTGCTTACTCCTCATACAAGCAACGGACAGCCGAGAGAAATGGCGCGTAAAAGAATGCCGATTAGAATGATTAATATCAATAAATGCTATCGTCGGCAAGCAGATATTTCTCATACGCCGATGTTTCATCAATTTGAAGGGTTGATGATAGATGAAAAAGTGACGGTTGCGGAATTAAAAGGGGTGTTGGAATTTTTTGCTCATAATTTTTTTGGCCGTGATAGAAAAATAAGATTGCGACCTCATCATTTTCCGTTTACGGAGCCAAGTTTTGAAATTGATATTAGTTGCGGTCTTTGTGGCGGCGAAGGGCGTGTTAACGGTGAAAAGTGTAGAATGTGTAAAGAAGGTTGGTTGGAACTTGGTGGAGCTGGTATGGTGCACCCTAATGTATTAAAGGCCGGCGGTTTAGATCCGGATAAATATTCAGGTTTTGCTTTTGGTTGGGGTATTGAGCGAGTGGCAATGATGAAACCCGGTATGAATATTAAGGATATGCGCATAATGTATAAAAATGACTTAAGATTCTTGCAACAATTTTAATATGAATATTTTAGCTGGATACAATTGGATAAGAGAATATTTAAAGACTGATGCTACGGCGCATGATTTCGCGCGTGAGTTTAGTTTAAAGGCAATGTCGGTTGAATCTACTAACGACACCGCAGAACGATTTGCAAAATATGTGATTGGCGTTGTTGTAGATATTAAAGATCATCCAAATGCTAATAAATTAAAAATCGCCATTACTGATATAGGTAATGAAGAAGTGGAAATTGTTTGTGGTGGAAATAATTTAACTGTTGGTATGAAGGTCGCGGTGGCATTGCCGGGCGCTATGGTTTTATGGCATGGTCAAGGTAATTGGACAAAATTGGAAAAAGCAAAAATTCGCGGCGTGGAAAGTTTTGGTATGATTTGTGCTCCTGAAGAAATGGGATTGGAGAAAGCTAATTGTCCCGAGGGTGGTATATGGGATTTAACTGAACTAACCGAAGCGTCGGCCGGTACTCCTCTTGCTTCGGCTTTATTTAATGATGAAGTTGTTTTTGATATAGAAGTGACCACCAATCGTCCTGACGCTATGTCTATTATCGGTTTGGCGCGCGAGGGCGCAGCGGCTATTGGAGCTGATTTTATTACCCCTGACATTGCTTTGCCAAAAACGCCAAACAAGAAAAAAGAAATAAAAGTTGAGGTTAAGGAAAAAGATTTATGCCCGCGCTATATGGCGGTTGTGATTGATAATGTTAAAGTAGGGCCATCGCCGGCTTGGTTGCAAATGAAATTATTATTAGCTGGTCATAGGCCGATTAATAACATTGTTGATATTACGAATTATGTTTTGCATGAATATGGTCAACCGTTGCATGCGTTTGATTATGATAAGTTGAATGATCACACGATTATTGTGCGCCGCGCCAATGCCGGAGAAAGAATTACCGCTCTTGATGATAATGAGTACGAACTTTCTGATAATGATTTAATTATCGCCGATGGCCAAAAACCGGTTGCGGTAGCTGGTGTTATGGGAGGTAAAGATAGCGGTACTTGGGAGGGGACAAAAACAATTGTTTTTGAAGCGGCAACATTTAAAGATACAAATATTAGAAAAACAAGTAGAAGATTAAATTTATACTCTGATTCTCAATCTTTGTTTGAAAAAGGGTTATCAACTGAAGCGCCATCGCATGCTTTGGCGCGTGCCATTGAGCTCACTTTGCAAATAACCGGAGGTGCGGTGGCATCGGAAATTATTGATATTGGCGGCGGCGAGTATAAGTCAAAACATTTTCGTTTCTATCCTAATAAGGCTCGTGAATTGTTGGGAGTAAATTTACCGACTGATAAGATGGTTAACATTTTGCAAACCTTAGGTTTTATATTGGAAGATAAGGGTGATTATTTTGATGCCCAAGTTCCTTATTGGCGTGATCATGATATTGAAAACGATGTTGATTTAATTGAAGAAGTGGCTCGAATTTATGGGTATCATAATATTCCATCTGTATTACCTTTGAGTCCGCCACCGGATTATGATGCAGATCCAGATTTGCGTTGGGAAGAATTAACCAAACGATTTTTTGCTAATCATGGTTGCACTGAATTTTATGGGTATTCTTTTGTATCAGCGGATGACTTGCAAAAATACGATTTGAACCCGGAGGAATTTTTAAAAATTTATAATCCATTATCAATTGAATTGGTTTACATGCGTCCATCTTTAATTCCGTCGTTATTGCGTGATATAGAGAAAAATCAAGGATGGTCGAAGAAAGGGCGTGTATTTGAATTAGCAAAAATATACCTGCCGCAAAAGAATGATTTACCGCAAGAAAATACACGCTTAGCGGTAGCTGAATTTGGTGTTAATAATGCTATGGAGTCATTTTTGCGACTCAAAGGTTTGATTATTACTTGGGGCGAGAAAGTCGGTTTAAATTTTGATTTTCAAAGATTATCCGATGATAAGTATTGGCACCCCACAAGAACGGCGGCGATTATATATGATGGCAAGCGAGTTGGTGTGCTGGGGCAAGTGGCAGATAAATATTTGCAAAATTTTAACGTTGATAAACCTGTAATGGTGGCGGATCTGGATTTTGCTGTCCTTGTTGGCAAAATGGAGTTCAAGCGAATGTATAAAGAAATACCAGAATTTCCATCAGTTGAAAGGGATGTTGCTATTGTTGTTGATGAAAAAATTGAATTCAATCAATTAAGCAAAGTTATTAAAGCTCAAACTGATATGTTGGAAGGTATTGGCATAGTTGACGTTTATCAAGGTGAGGGAATACCGCAAGGAAAGAAAAGCGTTACTTTGTCGTTGTCATTGCGCGCTTCAGATAGGACATTATCTTCCGATGAAGTTGATAGGGTAATTACTAAAATTATTAATGCGTTGAAAGATGAATTTTCAGCGATTTTAAGATAATATATGAGTTCACAAGATATTTTTTATTGGGTGGCGGCTTTTGCGGCTTTGTGGATCGCTTTTTTTCTTTCTTGGTTGTTGTATAGAATTGCCGCTTTGTTCAAGCATATATCAGCCATCATTGAAGATGTCAGAAGTCAAATGGAAAAACTTGAAAATGCGGTTTCTGATTTTAAAATTAGTTTGAATAGTGGTGAAGAGCGTTTATCAAAAATGGTAAACTACATAAAAAGTAAAGTGAGCGTTGATGATCGGGAGAGTGACAAGGAAATTAATTAACAGAGTTTTAAGCTGATGAAAAAAGAAGATTTTGTTCATCTCCATGTGCATTCGCACTATTCTTTGCTAGAAGCGCTACCAAGTCCAAAGCGTTTAGTGGAAAGAGCGCGTTCACAGGGTGCGCGCGCTTTAGCGTTGACTGATAATGGCGTGATGTATGGCGCGGTGGAATTTTATAAAGAATGCCAAAATGCGGGTATCAAACCTATCATCGGCCTCGATGCTTATTTGGCATTAAATAAAATGAGCGACAAAAGAGCCGGTATTGACCATAAAAATTATCGCTTGGTTCTTTTGGCGATGAATGAGGCTGGTTATAAAAATTTAATGAAAATCGCCACTGCTGGATTTTTGGAAGGTTTTTATTATCGTCCTCGTATTGATAAGGAATTTTTGCGTGCTCATAGTCAAGGTTTGGTCGCTTTGACCGGCGGAGTGCGAGGAGAGATAGCGGCAAAGTTGCTACTTGGCGATAAAGAATCGGCTAAAAATATTTTAGAGGATTTTTGGTCGATGTTTGGGAAAGATAATGTTTATTTGGAACTTATTCATCATCCGGATTTTCCGCGTCAAGTTGAGGTTAATGAATTGGTGAAAAATTTTGCTAAAGACACGGGTGGTCAATTGGTGGCAACAAAGAATATATTTTATTTGGATCCTGATGATAGGGAAGGTTATGAGGCGCAATTATGTATTCAACGCGGCAGAACTTTGGAAGATTTTAGAAGAACAAATACTGAAGATGTAGATCTGTCAATGAGTGATCCCGAGGAAATAATATCTGCTTTTCAAGATATTCCGGAAGCTTTGGAAAATACTAAAAAAATTGCTGATAAAGTCAATTTTGAGATGGATTTGGGTAATAATTATTTGCCTATTTTTCCAATGCCCGAAGGTAAAAGTGATGACGAGTATTTGCATGATTTGGCCTGGAAGGGATTGCAGGAAAGATATTCGGAAATTACAGATGAAATTAAACAACGTTTTGAATATGAGTACGGAGTGATAAAAAAGATGGGTTTTTCTTCTTATTTTATCATTGTGCAAGATTTCGTTAGATGGGCGAAAAATCAAGGAATATTGGTTGGACCCGGCAGAGGGTCGGCGGCCGGTTCCATTATTGCGTATTCTTTATATATCACCGATATAGATCCTTTGAAATACGGTTTGCTATTTGAGCGTTTTCTAAATCCTGATCGTATCAGCATGCCTGATATTGATATGGACTTTGCTGATTCAAGGCGCGGTGAGGTTCTGCATTATGTTACGGAAAAATATGGAGCGGAAAAGGTTGCCGGTATCATCACTTTTGGAACAATGATGCCGCGCGCCGCGGTTAGAGATACGGCGCGAGTTTTAGGATTGAGTTATGATGAGGCTGATATGATTGCAAAATGTGTACCGCCCCCGGTTCAAGGTAAGTATCAAAAGTTAGCCGACTCTGCTCGTGAACATCCTGATTTGCGAGATTTGATCGCTTCCAATCCAATGGCAAAGCGCGTTGTTGAATTGGCGCAAAAAATAGAAGGAAATCCCCGGCACGCCAGTCAACATGCCTGCGGTATTGTTATTGGCGATTTGCCGCTCGTAGAGAGAACTCCATTGCAATCCGGCCAACGAGAAGATATGGCTTTGGTAACGCAGTATTCATTAAGTTCGGCAGAGGCTGTTGGTTTGGTTAAAATGGATTTTTTGGGATTGTCAAATTTAACTATCATTCAAGATGCTTTGGAAATTATAGAAGCGGTTTATCATAAAAGCATTGATATAGAAAATATTCCATTAGATGACAAAAAAACTTTTGAGTTGCTTGGTAAAGGTGAAACGACGGGAGTTTTTCAACTTGAATCAGATGGCATGAAAAGATATATAAGGGAATTGAGACCCTCAAATATTGAGGATATTATCGCAATGGTGTCCCTATACCGCCCGGGACCCATGCAATTTATTGAAAGTTTTATTAGGCGTAAACACGGCAAGGAAAAAATAACATATGAGCATCCTTTGATGGAAAATGCTTTTAAAGAGACATATGGAATTCCTGTGTACCAAGAACAGGTGATGCAAGTGGCAAAAGATATGGCTGGCTTTACTGGTGGTGAAGCTGATACTTTGCGTAAAGCGATGGGAAAAAAGATCGCTGAATTAATGGCAAAAATGAAGGTAAAGTTTATTGAAGGTTCGGTAAAAAATGGAGTAAAAAGAGAAATTGCCGAAGCTGTATTTCAGAAATTGGAAGATTTTGCCGCGTATGGATTCAATAAATCACATGCCGCTTGCTATGCGACTATTGCTTATAGAACAGCATATTTAAAGGCGCATTATCCGTCAGCTTTTATGGCGGCATTGATGAATTCCGATATTAATACAATTGATAGAATAAAAATTGAGGTTGAGGAATGTGCTCGCATGGGTATAAAGGTCTTGCCTCCTGATATCAATGAGTCCTTTCCCGGTTTTGCGGTTGTTCCTGAAACGGGAAATATACGCTGGGGTTTAGCTGCAATTAAGAATTTTGGTTCTGAGATAGCAAAAGAGATTGTCGCTGAAAGAAAGACAAATGGTAATTTTGTTGATTTGGCTGATTTTGTATCTCGCGTTTCCTCTCGCCATTTTAATAAAAAAAGTTTGGAGGCTCTTATTAAATCCGGTGCATTGGATAGATTTGCGGATCGGGCGGTTTTGATCAGTAACATGGACCAATTGTTACTGTTTAATAAGCAGGCTCAGAAAGATAAAGAACAAAATCAAGTCAGTTTATTTGATTTGAATCCGGAAATCGCAAAAAGTCAATTAAGTCTGCGTAAAGCGCAGGCTATCAGCAAAGACCAGATTTTAGCTTGGGAAAGAGAATTGCTCGGTATCTATGTTTCTGATCATCCGGCAAAAATTTTTGCCAATGCATTTGGTGAAAAAGTTATTAAATGCAATGCTGTTAATCAAAGAAAAGATGGTGAGATAATTAAAATTGCCGGTGTTGTCAATGCGAAAAAACAAATTTTAACAAAAAGAAAACAGGAACCAATGGCATTTGTGCGCGTTGAGGATACGAGCGGACCGATAGAAGTTGTTTTATTTCCAAAAATTTATGCACGAGTCCGTAATATGGTAGATGAAGGTGTTTTTGTGCTTATTGAAGGTAAAGTATCGGTTAAAGATAGGGATGGTAATAAAGAGCACGCTATTTTAGCTGATAAATTATCTGTTTTTACAGAAAAACAGATTCCCATTTTAGCAGATATGTTGGAAAATGACAGTTGGTTTGGCGAATTGCATAATAATACGGATTTAGAGGGGCGGTTATCGGAAAACGATGAGATTGTTATTTCATTTAATACCAGGCCGGACGGCAAGACGATCGATGAATTGAGGGAAATTTTATTAGCCAATCCGGGAAAAACTCCAGTTTTTTTGTCTGTCAAGACAGAGAATGGAGTTAAAAAAATCGCTACTGAATATTCGATTAGCAAGACTTATGAAGTGATGGAAAAAATAGAAAAAGTTATTCAAAGATGTAATAAATGTTCAATATAATAAATAGACTTTTTACGAAGCCGGATGTAAAATAATATATATGACCAGGACAAAAAAATCAAGTAAAGCTCCGTTGTCGCGATCAATGAGGATTTATCAAAAATTAGCAATATTTTTTGTGTTGACCTCCTTTGTTGCGCTGTTATTTGTCCTTTATTTATCAATTTCATCAGCAACCATAAAAATTACTCCCAATAAACAAGTTGTAAGCACGCAAGCGACTGTGGAAGTTGTACCGGAAGTTATCAGTGATGGTCAAATCAGCGGTTATGTAGTGGCGAAGACATTTGTCAAGTCGCGTTCATTTACCTTACCTTCAGAAGGAGCAACACCGCAAGAGGCGAAAGCTGGAGGTATGGTAACTCTTATTAATGAGACCAATAATGATCAGATTTTAGTAGCCACAACGCGTTTACTATCAGAAGAAGGGGTTTTATTTAGATTGGACAATCAAGTAACAATACCCGCCAACGGACAGATTGAAGCTATGGTGCATGCTGATCAGCCCGGTGCGGCTGGTAATATAGGTCCAACCCAATTTACAATTCCCGGTTTATCGGAATCGTTACAAAAAGTCATTTATGCCGTTAGTGTTGATGATATGACCGGGGGTGTGGTGTATATACGTACTCTCACGGAAGAAGATTTAAATCGAGCAGTTCAAGAATTAAGTGATGAAATGCTTGATGAGGCGGCGGAAAGCCTTGCCGATGGTATTGATAGAAAAGTATTTGATGGCGAAATATACGATTTTCAAGTTGTTAAACAGGTGAGTGATACAGAGCCGGGAACAGAAACGGGTGTATTTAATATTGAATTAACAGCGGAAATAACTGGAGTCTTTTACAATAAAGAGACTTTGCAAAATTATATGGAAAATCGTTTAAAATCATCAGTGGCGGATGGATTGCAGGTTGTTAATATTACTGACGATGGTGTGCAATTGGAAATAAGATCTGTTGATTCCGCGGCGGGTAAAGCGATTATAGTTGCGACATTGGAAGGGGATGCAATTATTGCACTTAATAATGAAGCGTTGGATAAAACAAGAATTACCGGCCGTTCAGCCAGTGAAGCTATTACACTTCTTGAATCGTCTGATTTAATTAATAAAGTACGTGTTTCTTTTACGCCGTTTTGGCTGAAAAGAATTCCGACTTTATCTGATCATATAAAAATTGTAATTCAACAATAATAATTTTATTGTTGACATTTGAGAAATTTTGTTTATAAAATTAACATAAGCGATGACCGGGACTCACCACCCCGCGAGCTAACGGAATGCAGCCGTATATCTGCAAGAAAGAGTGATAAATCGGAGATACAACCGATTTATAACTCGGGTGGAACCGCCCTGCCATAAGTGGGGTCCCGAGATTGGCCATCACGGTTAATCTCGTTTTATTTTTAGACATCAAATAATATGAAGGATCAAGATAAACTTTTTGCCATGCGTCATAGTTGCGCTCATGTTTTGGCGGCCGCGGTAAAAAGGCTTTACCCTGGCGCTAAATTTGGAGTAGGACCTGTGGTTGATAATGGGTTTTATTATGACGTTGCGTTGGATAAAGCATTAAACGATGATGATTTAAAAAAGATTGAGGCGGAAATGCGCAAAATTATTGCGGAAGGTTATGATATGGTACGTGAAGAGATGAGTATTGATGAGGCTATAAAATTATTTTCAGATTTAAAGCAAGACTTTAAATTGGAGCTTTTACGAGATTTGAAGGAGAAAGGTACAACAAAGTTGAATAAAGAAGAAGCGGCTGATTTTGATATTGAAAAACCCGGCATCGCTTCAATTTATAAAACCGGTGATTTTATTGATTTATGTAGAGGTCCTCATGTTGATAATGTATCAGAAATTGGAGCTTTCAAGCTTTGGAAAATAGCGGGGGCGTATTGGCGAGGAGATAGTACAAATCCGCAATTGCAAAGAATATATGGGTTATGTTTTGCTACAGAGCAAGAGTTGAAAGACTATGAGCGAATGCTGAAAGAGGCGAAAAAGCGTGATCATAGAAAGTTGGGCCAAGAGCTTGATTTATTTACTTTTTCTGATTTGGTTGGATCTGGTTTACCGCTTTTTACTCCGCGGGGCACTATTGTTAGAGAACAATTAACGAAATTCGTTTGGGAAATAATGAAACCCTATGGTTATCTAAAAGTTGATATTCCCCATATTGCTAAATCTGATTTATATAAAACTTCTGGACACTGGCAAAAATTTGCTGATGATATTTTTAAAGTTCATAGCGATAAAACAGATACTG
>CAZMZN010000009.1:0-11281 GCA_964570945.1 uncultured Gammaproteobacteria bacterium | reverse complement strand
GGTGGGTTATGGTTTTTGGCTATATTTTTGGTTGGCTATACCGTCATTGATTGGTTTATTTTTAATGTGGCAAAAAAATAATTTACGAGAAAGGCTATATGTTTTAATTACAGCTTTTGTTTTTGTTTGGCTGAGTATCGTATACGGTAGCTGGAGTTTTAATGACAATCCCGATCCGTCAATAATTACTTTGGGTAATTCGTATGCGCGTTATTGGCTGCCGATTTTTGTTTTGCTATCTTTGCCGGCGGCAATTGCGCTTGAAAAATTATCAAAGGTGCGTTTTGATAAACATAAAATGATTTTTATCGCCTCTTTATTGCTAATTGTGGGGCTGTCAGCAATGCGTGTTTTTAGCGGGCAAGATGGCTTTATAAATAGTCGGAATAATTTGCGAATTATGATGGAGAAGAAAAAAGTTGTTTTAGAAAATACGCCGGATGAAGCTATAATTATTGCTGACATGGCTGATAAATATTTGTGGCCCGATAGAAAAGTTATTACCCCTTTACGTTCTGATGCAACATATAACATATTGCCGATAGCGGTAGATTGCAGGCCGGTGTTTTATTTTGGTATTACTTTGCCTGATAAGGATTTAAAATATTTAAAAGAAGTAAAATTAGCTAGCGACCAGCTTTATTTCAAACCGATAATAAGTATTAATGATGAAACTTTATATAAAGTGATGAAAAATGAAAATGAAAAATAAGAGTGTGAAAATTTGGAAAGTCATTATTATTATCGTGCCGATTTTTATTTTTTTGCGGCTACTGTGGTTGAATTGGTCCCCGTTCGGGGAATTGGTGATTTATAAAACTGTTGATGATTTATCACCATTTATTAATGATGTTTTGCCTGATTATAGAACTTTGGGGGTTCAATATAATAATGAAGGTGATGCTTATCAAACGATTGTTGACGAGCCGGTATATTTTACCGTTAATTTGCCTAGACAAAATTTTGATTCTGTGGAAATTGAATTGGAGTTTTTGAACAATTCCCAGAAAATTATTGAATTGGGCGGCTTGGTTGATATTTACGGTCCTTCATATAAATTAGAACCCGTACAAAATTTGATCTTGGATAATTTGAATTGGCATCAAAGCACAGAAGGAGATGTAAAATTTTGGCAAAGAACACCCAATTATTTTTCTTTAGATGATTTTTTAAGCAGTCCGCCGGATTTTTCCGAGATAGCTGTATATAATTATGATTTGCCAATAAAATTTAGATTGGATAATTACGTGCCGCGCCGTCAGTCTCAAACTTTCCCGGTTTCTTTGCGTGGATATCATAAATATAAGACATATATTAAGAATGAGAATTTTTACTTGCTACTTTATTATGATGATATGAACCGCACTGTTGGCGCTGACAGCGGTGCGGTACGGGTATGGAACGAAGATGGAGAATTGATTTTGGAAAGGAAATTTTCTGATGATAACAATAAAACCGATAATCAATTGCGTTATACCGGAGAAATATTGATAGATGAAAGCGATTGGCCGGAAGGGGTGTATACGGTAGAGTTGGTGGGTACGAGTGATATTTTTTGGCGATCCATTACCACCAAACAACAATACATGGTATTCGTAAATAAAATTTATTTGGCGGATAATATTGGTTATAGTGATAATTACAATGAAACCGCATTTTATACAGATGCGAAGAATTTTATCTTAGAAACATATCATGCCAGCTCTACTCAAAGTGTGAGATTCGGAAGTGATAGTGTCGCAATTCCAGAAAGTCATAAAAAAGTTTATTTTTCATCATCGCAAAATGGTATTCTGGCAGGTTATACCGATAAGGGAGATGTCAAAATTACCGGCGACGGCATGTTTGCTTTAAGTCGAGAATCGTTTTTTAATCCCGATCCCGTTAAATTAACAGTAAATAGCGATATAGACGCCTTAGGAATAAATTATATAATTGCTAATTACCGCGGTGTGGATAATGAAGATGGTTGGCAAAGAGCGGGGGCTGAATTTTTACTAGCGGATTTATATAAAAACGAAGATCGGGCGATAAAATTTATTATTTCTTTGCCAATGCTTGCCCAATATCAAAATACCGTTGATTTGCACGCAATTAAAATAATTTTCAAAAAAACTCCATGGACCTGGCGATCAATTTGGAACAAAGTGCAAAATAAACTTAAAAATATATGAGCTCAGTTTTTAAGACAGGTTTTTATACGGCTGTAATTAGTTACATATTTTTTATAATTGTGGAATATTTTTATCCGGGTTTTGTTAGTAATTTTTTTTGGGTGCATTACTTGTTGTTGGCGGCCGTAATTTTTCTAATATTATGGCTGAGTAAGGGGTTTAATCATGATAACGCGAGCGATAACGGCCGATGGATTAAGGAATTGATTGTTTTCTGTTGTCAATTATTTTTAGGAACAATTTTGTTTGTGGTTTTTTGGAGAGAGGGTAATATATTTGCTGATTTTAGATTTTTTCCCGCATTAGCCGCCTTTTTTTTGCCGTGGTTGACAACATATTTGTTATCAGATGATAATTAAAATTGTAATTTGATTAATCAAAGTCTTATGAATGATAATTGCTTATTTTGTAGAATTGTTGCCGGAGAGATTCCGGCTGAGAAAGTGTATGAAAATGATAAAGTGTTGGCGTTTTTAGATATAGGCCCTGTAACAAAAGGACATACTTTAATTATACCTAAAAAACATGCTGAGAATTTAACATATGGCGATAAAGATTCAGCGTTAGCTTTAATGGAAGCGGTATATGATTTTGCACCAAAATTAATAAAAGCTCTCGGTGCCGATGGTTATAATTTAGGCATGAACCATGGCGCTGTCGCGGGACAGGAGATTTTTCATACCCATATTCATTTAATGCCTCGTTACAGCGGTCAACCTCGTAGTTTTGAGAAGAAAATCGTTGATAAGCAAAAACTGGCAGAAATCGCCGCTATAATTAGAGAATATTTACAATCTACATAGTTGACGAATCTAGTTGAAGCGGTTAAGCTAGACTCTTATGCGAGTACTTGTAACCGGTGGAGCGGGTTTTATCGGCTCCCATTTTATAAGATTATTATTAAAGGAGCGTCCGGATTGGGAGATTATCAATCTTGATGCTTTGACTTATGCTGGCAATTTAACGACAACCGTTGATTTGCAAACCAATCCGCGTTATAAATTTGTTTACGGTTCTATTACTGATAAAAATTTAGTTGAAAAATTGGTGGCGCAAGTGGATGCGGTGGTAAATTTTGCGGCCGAAACTCATGTTGATCGTTCTACTCTGGACAATGAACCTTTTATATTAACCAATATTTTAGGGACTCAGCGTTTAATTGACGCCTGCGTAAAATATGATAAGAGATTTCATCATGTAAGTACTGATGAGGTGTTTGGTGAATTGGATGACAATGATGAAAAGTTTAATGAAAATACAAAATACGATCCGCGCAATCCTTACAGTGCAACTAAGGCGGCGGCAGATCATTTGGTGCGCGCCGCTTATTATACTCACAATTTGAGAGCGACAATTTCAAATTGCACCAATAATTACGGATCGTTTTTGTATCCTGAAAAGTTTTTGTCAATTGCGATTACTAATATTTTGGAAGGAAAGCCGATTAGCATTCATGGTGACGGTAGTCAGATTCGGGATTGGATTTACGCGCCTGATCACGCTCGCGGTATTCTGGCGATTTTGGAACGAGGAAAAATCGGAGAGACGTATATGATGGGAGGTGATTGCGAAATGACCATTGCCGATACGGCAAAGATGGTTTTGCAAGTTATGGGAATCAAGGAAGATCGGCTAGTGTTTGTAAAAGACCGAAAAGGTCAAGATAGGAGATATGCCATTGATTTTACAAAAATCAAAGAAGAGTTAGGTTGGCGACCATCGGTTACTTTTGAAGAGGGGTTAACCGAGATGGTTGATTGGTATCGCAAAAACGAATCATGGTGGCGACCGATTAAAAATAGCGCCGCCTATAAACAATGGTATGCCACACAAATTCAAAATGGGAATCAAAAATAATTATGAAGAAAATAAAAACCGATATTCAAGATTTATTCGTTATTGAATATGAAGTTTTTAGTGATGAGCGTGGTGTTTTTTTTGAATTTTTCAATCAAGATAAATTCAATGCACTAAAACTAGATTTTTTTGTCAAGCAAGCCAATCATTCTTTTTCTAAGCAAGGAGTCTTGCGCGGATTGCATTTTCAGAAAGAGCCACAGGCAATGGCTAAATTGGTTCGTTGTTCAAAGGGTAAAATTTGGGATGTGGCTGTTGATTTGCGTCCAGATTCGCCTAGTTTCAAAAAATGGTTTGGCATAGAATTATCACCTGAGAATAAAAAAATGCTATATATACCGGCAGGATTTGCTCATGGTTTTTACGCTTTGAAAGATTGTGAAGTTCAATATTTGACAGACAATACTTATAATAAAGAATTGGATGCCGGCGTTTTTTATAATGATCCTGAATTAAATATTGACTGGCCCGTACTTGAAGGTTATGAATTGATTTTATCGGATCGTGATAAAAGTTTACCTTTATTAAGAGATGTGGATTTATGAAGGTAGCGATAACTGGCGCAGGCGGTATGCTGGGAGGGGAATTAGTGCGCATTTTTCAAGATAAAGGATACCATGTTGTTCCTGTGAATCGTGATAATTTAGATATTATCGATAAAGATGCGGTTCTTATTTTTTTAAGAAATTTACGTCCTGATATTGTGATTAATGCTGCTGCTTATAATTTTGTTGATTTGGCTGAAGGTGAGGCATTTAATCAGGCAATAGCGGTTAATGCTCACGGGCCGGCAAATTTAGCGGATGCTTGTGAAGATATTGGCGCGTTATTTGTTCATTATAGTAGTGATTATGTTTTTGATGGTCAAAGACAGTTAGGCTATGCGGAAAATGATAGGCCAAATCCGGTGAATAAATACGGGCTTAGCAAATATAAAGGAGAAGAAGAAATTAAAAATAGAGCAAATAAATATTATATTTGTCGTGTTTCTAGATTGTTTGGGCGACCTGGAAATAGCAAGAACAGCAAAAAATCTTTTCCTGCTTTAATGCTTGACTTGGCACGAGACAAGTCTGAATTAAAAGTGGTTGATTCAGAAGTCGCTACTCCGTCTTACGCTCCGGATGTCGCTTTATTTACAGAAAAGCTAATAAAAGAGCGGCTCAAGTATGGAATTTATCATTTAATTAACGAAGGGGGTGGAGTTAGTTGGTATGAATTTGCACAAGAAGTATTGGAAGCGGCAGAGTTGAAGGCGAGAATTGTTCCGGTAAGCGCCGAAGAATTTGGTACTAGGCCGGCAAAGAGGCCGGCGAACAGTTCTTTGCTAAATACCAATTTTATACCATTACCTAAAAGACAAGAAGCGATTTTGCGTTTTGTACGAGATTTAGAAAGAAAGTAGGCTTTTAGATAAATTTAATCGAAAGAATTCATAAGCGCCGTCTTGCAAGGCATAATAATAAAGAATATTTCCATTTTTGTTTAGCCAACTGTCTAGAATTGTCAAGTCGTTGTCCGGTAGTAAAGAAGTGACTTGGCGATTTTGTCCAGTTTGAAAATATTCAATCGCGGTTATTGAAGAATCGTATTGGACGATAATGTTTTTTATATTAGGATGCCAGATGAGATTTTTGATTTTTTTGCTTTGCCTGGTAATGAATTCATTTTTTAGTTTGTTGGGATTATAAACTCTAATCTCAAAGCCGTCGCTATACGCTAAAATATTATTATTTTTTTCCCAGGAAAATAAATAAGCTTTTGCTTGCAGTAGAACGGGTGTGTCAGCATGTATATCCAGTAAAAATAAGTCGCCATTGCTGTTCGTGAGAATTAAGTAATTTTCATCACGCATTTTGATTTGGTAATCTGAGCGCGGCAATAAAGCGATAACGGTTTTATTGTTGTTTATGATTTGCAGAAGTTCAGTATATGAACCGTCGTCAAAAAAAGTAAACACACTGGCATCTATTGGGATTGAATCTTCATCACCATGCAAAATTTTAGCTGTGTTGGTGGTTAAGTTCACCTCCTCTAATTGAGTGCCGTCTGATAGATAAAGAATGTTATCATCACTGGGATGCCAAAATATTTCTAGAGGAGTGGTGGTAATATAATCGATATCCAGTTTTGATCCGTTTTTATTAAAAATCATTAATCCGCGTGTTGAATTCAGAGTACTTAAATAATGTCCGTTTGCCGACCAGTTGAGCTGTGTTTCTCCGGCGGCTATATCTTGTCCGATCATTGTATGGCTATTTTTTTTTGGTTGAAAAAGCCAAATTTCTTCCCATCCTTGCGTATTTGTCAAATAGGCGACAGTGTCACCTGTCGGGGAAGGCTTAACAGATGAAGCTGTTTTTGTAAAAAGAACATCAGGTTCGGAGTCAAGAAATAGAAAAATATTGCTAATATTGGTTGTTTGTCCGCCATAGATTTGAATTTTTCCTCTCCAGGCTTTATAATTTTCTTTTTCCACCGTTAATTCGTAAGTGCCCGGTAATAATTGTTTGATGGTGGTTGGTGTTTTTTTCTCTTGCAGTTCGTTGTTTAGTTTGATGGTAGCACCGCGTGGGTCGCTGTCTATTGTTAAAACTCCGGTTTTAACCAATCGGCCGCTGTGTGGATTGTAACGATACCCGGATGTATACAGAATAATTAAAGGAGAAATAATGAAAAATGCTATAACAAACAACCAAAATATTATTCGTCTCAGGCTTTTATTGATTGGTTTGATTTGTTGGCTCATATATCGATTATAACATTATAATATGATAAAATGATTCCGTTATTATGATTGAAGAACAAAAACCATTTTTTTACAAATTTTTTACAGGAAAACGTTTAATTGCCACGATTGTTTTGGCGATTGTTTTTTTGAGCGGTTATACGGTTGGCAATATAAGTGCTTTAAAGGCAGCTGATAATCAGAGTGGCGACGGCGTGGTTTTAAGCGGTTTAAAGCTGTTTTCTCGCTCTAATGATTTGGACTTTGATTTATTTTGGAATGTTTGGGATTTGACCAAACAATTATATTATCGCGATGTTGATGAACAAGCAATGTTTTATGGTGCTGTTTCAGGTATTGTTGAATCGCTGGATGATCCTTATTCTGTATTTTTTACACCCGAAGAAGCGCAAGAATTTAATGATGATTTAAATGGTACTTTTTCTGGCATTGGCGCGGAAATTGGCAAAAAAGATGATTATATTGTTGTTATAGCGCCGTTGAACAACAGTCCTGCCAAGAAAGCAGGATTAATGGCTGGTGATTATATTATAGCTGTTGACGGTGAGGATATTGTCGGTGCAACGACAGATTATGCCGTAAAATTAATACGAGGAGAAAAAGGAACCGATGTTACATTGACTATTTTACGCGAAGGTGAAGATCAAGCTTTGAATATTACCATTACGCGCGATGAGATTAACATAGATAGCGTAACATGGGAAATTCGTGACGACGGAATCGCTGTCGTAAATATTTCCATGTTTAACAGTGACACGACGGATTTATTTAGGCAAGCAGTGCAAGATATAGTATCATCCGGTGTAGATAAAATGATTCTAGATTTACGCAATAATCCGGGAGGATTATTAACAGAAGCGGTTAATGTTGCCGGTTTTTGGGTAGATGGTGCGACAGTTGTTCAAGAAAAAGACGGAGATACTGTTCAATCTTTCAATGCCGGCGGAACAGCTTGGTTGAAAGATATGAAAACTGTTGTGTTGGTGGACGGGGGTAGTGCTTCGGCGGCAGAAATTTTGGCCGGAGCATTGCAAGATTACGGATTGGCAACGATTATCGGCGAACAAACTTATGGTAAAGGATCTGTGCAGGAATATTATGAATTTAAAGATGGTTCAGCGATAAAAATCACAACCGCCGAATGGTTGACCGCCAAAGGCAGGTCGATAAATGAAGTTGGTATCACTCCCGATATTATCGTGCCATATACATACGAGGATTATGAGACTGGTAAAACGCCGCAATTCGACAAAGCGCTCAATTATCTCAAGCAGGAATAACAAAGCTGCTCCAAGACATCGGGTAGAAATATCGGCTGGTGGTTTGGTTTACAAGCGAACTGATAAGGGGTTGTTTTTTGCCATGTTGAAAGATTCTTACGGTAAGTGGACTTTTCCCAAGGGACATGTTGAGCCCGGCGAGTCTTTTGTTAAAACGGCTAAACGTGAAATTTTTGAAGAAATCGGTTTAAAAAATTTGAAAACCGTTGGTAAGTTAGGTGTGATTGATATATGGTTTCGTGATCGGTATGTGAAAAAGGGAGAGGTTATCCACAAGTATATTCATTTTTATTTATTTGAAGTTCATCCGGAGGCAAAAATGGTTAAGTTGAGCAGTAATACGGAAGGTGAAAAAATATTAGCGGTAAAATGGGTTCCGATAAAGGAAATAGCTTCAAAATCAGATTATAAAGATATGAAGCCTATAGTTATGCAAGCATTGAAAAGAATGAATTTTGACAGGAGTAAGCGCTATGTTTAAACTGTGTTTATATGAAGGTAATTTTATTAGCAGATGTGGCAAAATTAGGGCGTGATGGTGATGTGGTAGAGGTGAGCGAAGGGTATGCGATGAATTTTTTGTTTCCTCAACATTTAGCCGTAGAAGCAACTGAAAAAGCTTTGCGGCAAAAAAGGGAGAAAGAAGATGCTGTGCGGCGAAGATTAAAAAAAGCGAATAAAGAAGCTCAAGCGTTGGTAGGAAAAATTGATGGGTTGGATTTAGTTATAACTGCAAAGGCTAACAATGGCAAGTTGTATGCGGCGGTGACTGAAAAGAATATTAAAGAAGCTTTAAAAAAGCAGGGAATTCAAATCAATAAAGAATTAAAAATCGGTTTTTCGCCGGTTAAAGAGATTGGAGAATATCCGGCAACGGTATCAATTGGGGATTACGAAGGCGATTTTCGGGTCATTATAGAAGAAAAATAACAAAAAAGCCCTTTCGGGCTTTTTTAGCATAGCTAAATAATAAATGACGGTTTGTGATTATGAAAGAACATAAATATTTATTTGTTGTTGGCGGAGTAATGAGTGGTGTAGGTAAGGGTACTTCCAGTGCCGCGTTAGGGTTAACTTTAAAGGCTCGCGGATATAATGTTACGGCAATCAAGATTGATCCTTATGTCAATGTAGATGCCGGTACTATGAATCCGGTAGAGCATGGAGAGGTTTTTGTTACTGTTGATGGAGATGAAACAGATCAAGATATTGGCACTTATGAACGGTATTTGGATACGGAAATTAAAAAAATTAACTACATGACAACGGGGAGGGTTTATAAGTCGGTAATAGAACGGGAAAGAAATTTGGAGTATCGGGGCCGGTGTGTTGAAGTTGTGCCCGATGTTCCTGAAGAGGTAATAAGGCGCATTAAAACAGCTGCTAAACAAGCGGATGCCGATATAGTTATTGTGGAAATCGGTGGCACGGTTGGCGAGTATCAAAATGTTTTATTTTTAGAAGCAGCTAGAATGATGCAGGTGGAAAGTCCTCAATCTGTCAAGTTTGCCATGGTAAGTTATTTGCCTGTGCCTCCGTCTATTGGTGAAATGAAGACTAAACCAACACAGTATGCCGTGCGAACTTTAAACGCCGCCGGCATTAGGCCTGATTTTATAATTGGAAGGTCAACAATGCTGATGGATAAGCCGCGAAAAGAAAAAATAGCTCGTTTTTGTTCTGTGCCATGGGATCATATTATAAGCGCAGTGGATGCAAAATCAATTTATGATATTCCTGATATTTTTGAAGAGCAAAATTTTGCTTCGGCCATACTTAAAGAATTCGGCTTAAAAGACAATGCCGCTGACTTGTCCGCTTGGCATGCTTTTACAAATAAAATCGCCAATGCTCAACAGTCGGTTAAAATAGGTGTGATTGGAAAATATTTTTCAACCGGTGATTTTGTTTTATCTGACGCTTATATTTCCGTTTTGGAAGCGATTAAGCATGCAGCAGCTGAAGTGGGAGTTAAGGCGCAAATTGATTGGCTGAATTCTGAAAAATATGAGGAAGACAAACAAGCATTGTCAGAATTGGCTGAGTATGACGGTATATTGATTCCGGGCGGATTTGGCTCGCGTGGTATTGAAGGTAAGATTGCGGTAATAAACTATGTGCGAGAAAATAAGATGCCTTATTTTGGTTTATGTTATGGCATGCAATGTGCGGTTATAGAATATGCGCGCAATGTTTTAGGCTGGCGCAAAGCTCATACTACGGAGATTGATGCCGATACGCCTTATCCTGTAATCCATATTATGGAAGAACAAGAGCAGAAATTGGCTGAAAAAGATTATGGCGGGACAATGAGATTGGGTGCTTATGATTGCCGGTTAAAATCGGATACAAAATCGTTTGCCGCGTATAAAAAAGAGGTGATAAGAGAACGTCATCGTCATCGTTATGAATTCAATAATCAATATCGTCAAGAATTAGAACAAAATGGTTTGGTGATAGCCGGTTTGAATCCCGATAAAGACTTGGTGGAAATTGTAGAAATAAAAGATCATCCGTTTTTTGTCGGGGTGCAATTTCATCCAGAGTTTCAATCGCGCCCTTTGCGTCCCCACCCTTTATTTGTTTCTTTTCTGCATGCAGCGCGGGATAAGATGAAAAAATAAAAAAACGGCCTTTTAGGCCGTTTTAAATTACATGAACAAAAGTTTTTTGTTTTAATTTGCCTGTAAAACTCCTGATTTTTTTATGGCTAAATTTTACCACCCCATCAGTAACGGCGAAAATTGTATAATCTTTCCCAAGAGATACACCTTTCCCCGGGTGATATTTTGTACCGCGTTGGCGAACAATAATTTGCCCGGCGATCACTTTTTGACCGTCGGCTTTTTTCAACCCGAGGCGTTTTGATATTGAATCTCGGCCATTACTTGTTGATCCTTGCGCTTTTTTGTGTGCCATACGGCGTTCGCATTATTAGGCGGCTCATGCAACTCTTACTTCTCGTGAGCCTAAATTAACGACCAGATTGTAGCGAATTAACGGAAAATAGTCAAGTGATTAATGTTGAACATAACAAAAAAAAAGGATAAAATGGTTTTATGAAAATTAAACCCTTATTTTCAGCCCATAAGGATTTTTTAAAGGATAATTTTGTCCGTTATGGCGAATTGCTATCCTTTTTCTTTTTTTTGGCTTTAATAAGTGTATTGCGGTGGGCGTTATTTCCGGAAATTAAAATGCAAGCCTCCATACCCTTACAC
>CAZMZN010000008.1:5947-11846 GCA_964570945.1 uncultured Gammaproteobacteria bacterium | reverse complement strand
GTTTTATTTTGTTAAACATATTTTGTTTGTTAATTTTTAGGTGGAATACCCGGAGGAAGGCCTACATTGGCCGGATTAAATCCCGGTGTTTGCGGGGGTGGTTCTGTTCGCCTGGTTTCGGCATTGCGAAAACTGGCGCGTTGCTTGTCGAAAATCAATCTGACCATTCCGGTGGGACCGTTACGGTGTTTTGCTATATGTAGTTCGGCTGAATTTTGTTCTTCGGGGGTTAATTCGTCGGGCATATAATTTCTATCCGCCGCTTTTCTGTATAGGAACATAACAACATCAGCGTCTTGCTCGATTGAACCCGATTCGCGCAAGTGGGCAAGTTTTGGGATTGCCGGTTTGCTTTGTTCGACGGCACGAGATAATTGCGCCAATGCCAGTACAGGAACTTGCAGTTCGCGGCCAATTTGTTTTAAGCCGCGGCTAATTTCCGCAACTTCGTTCACGCGATTGTCGCTTTTATTGGTTCGTCCTTCCATTAACTGTAGATAGTCTATCACAATTAAGTCTAATCCGTGTTCAGCTTTTAATCTTCTTGTTTTGGCGCGTAAACTCATTATATTCGCTGCCGGCGTATCGTCAATATAAATTGGCGCTTCGGAAAGGGCTGATAAAGCTTCGCCGATACGAGGAAAATCATCATCCTTGTCAGATAGACGGCCGGTGCGCAATTTCCATAAATCAACATTTGCTTCAGCGCAAATTAGGCGATCAACCAGTTGTTCTTTAGCCATTTCCAGAGAGAAGAAACCAACGCTTTTTTTAGCGCGAACACCAATGTGTCTAACTATATCTAAAGCAAAAGAAGTTTTTCCGACTGACGGACGGGCTGCCAAAATAATCAAATCCGATTTTTGCAAGCCGGCTAATAAATTGTCTAAACCGATAAATCCGGTTGGCAGGCCACGGAGTTTGCCTTTTTGTTTATGCAGTTCGTCAATCCGATCAAATGCATCACTTAAAACAGAGCGAATTGGGACAAAAGATTTTTGAATAAAGTTACTGGAAACATCAAATAGCTTTTGTTCGGCAATATCAATTATTGAATCCAATTCATTTTCTTCATCATAACCGAGTTCGGTAATTTCAGCGGCCGCTTTTAGCAGTCGGCGTAGAGTCGCTTTTTTTTGGATGATTTCCGCGTAGTTTTTTATATGGGCGGCAGTGGCGACCCTGTTTGATATTTCAACCAAGGCGGTACGGCCGCCTATGAGCTCTATTTGTTTCTTTTCTTCCAATCGGTTACCGACGGTAAGTATATCAATCGGATCATGGCGATCAAAAAGATCAAGCATGGCTTGGTAAATTAAATTGTGGCTATTTTTGTAAAAATCGTCGGGTTTAACAATATCTATGATTTTAGCTATTGCGTCTTGATCAATCAAAATAGCGCCGATCAAGCTTTCTTCGGCTTCAATATTATGAGGGGGGATTTTTTGTTGTCCGCTCACCATGGTTGTATCTTACTTTATTTAATGTTTTGAGCAAGAGGGGAGAGGGTATGTATCGGGGAAAAATTGTTAATAATTATTATGGTATAATTTTGGTGTTATGAAAAAGAAAAAAATATTGTTTTGGCGCAGTGTTCTGGCGCTTATAGGAGCGATTATTGGAGTGGGTATTTTTGGCATTCCGTATGTTGCCGCCAAAGCGGGTTTTATTTTAGCTATCGGATATATTTTGCTTTTGGGATCTATTAACTTAATGATGGTTTTGGGTTACGCTGAAATTGTCGGACATTTTGACGGGCGTAGCCGTTTGGTGGGCAGTGTGCGCCGCCATTTGGGGGAACATTGGGGAATGCTTATGGCATGTGCGTTGTTTGCCGGTATTTGGGGCGCTATGGTGGCGTACACAATTATAGGCGGTGAGTTTTTATACACTCTGTTACACGGGCTGTTGGGAGGCAAAATTTTTATTTTTCAAATTTCATTTTTAGTAGTTATGTCTTTGTTGTTAATTGGTGGATTGGGCATGGTGTCAAGAATTCAAGGCATGTTTGTTGTTTTTTTATTAATTTTATTGCTGTTTATTTTTATTGGCAGTATTCCTTCAATAGAGTTATCTCGTTTAACCGGATTTAGTTTTGATAAAGTATTTTTGCCTTTTGGAGTAATATTGTTTGCCTTTGGAGGATTGGCAGTGGTTCCGGAGATGAAACAGATATTGGGAAGCCGTTATAGTGCACTGCTTCCAAAAGCGTCGGTTGTGGGATTTGCTTTAATAAGCGCGGTGTATATTTTGTTTACGGCGACCGTTGTTGCGGTAACCGGCCTTCATACCAGTGAGGAGGCAATAATAGGACTTGGAAAAGAATTGGGTGATTGGGCATTGTATACCGGAGTTTTAATTGGATTAATATCAGTAGCGACCAGTTTTTTGATATTGGGCGTAGAAGTAATGGATACTTTAATTTATGATTATAAACGCAGATATTTAATCGCTTATTTTATGGCTGTTATTCCGCCCGCTACTGTATTTTTTTTGGGAGCGCGTGATTTTATAAATGTTATCGGTTTTACAGGCGGCGTATTAGCTTCTATCGTTGGATTGATTTTTATAGCAATGTATGTGCGTTTAAAAAAGAGCGCCTGGTTGCCCAAGCGCGCTTTGCGAATTCCTAATTTTGTTATGTATTTGGCGGGATTTGTTTTGCTAAGTGGAATGATAACAACAATTGCGCAAGCAATTTTATGATTTTTCTTGAATTTTAGCGGCGCTAATAACATTCATTAATAAATAAGCGACCGTTAATGGTCCCACTCCGCCCGGGACAGGGCTGATAAAAGCGGCCTTGTTTTTTACTTTTTTGGCAACGTCTCCAACTGTTTTGTTGTTTTTATTTTTATTTGTGCCGACATCAATAACAATTGCACCTTCTTTTACCATATCCTCTTTCAGAAAATCAGGCTCGCCAACAGCCACAATGACAATGTCGGCTGTTCTGGCGATAGCTGCTAATCCACCCGTGTTTTTATTTATATATTGGGCATTGGTGCCATATTTTTGAAATAAGAATAATAATGGCTCGGCAAATACTTTACTATTGCCTATGATTATTGCCCGTTTGCCTTTTAGGGGTTGATTACTTGCTTTGATTAATTCTAATATTCCCAAAGCTACTGGCGGTATAAGTGCTTCTTCGCCTGATGCCATTTTTTGCCTGTTGATCGGATGAAAACCGTCAATATCTTTTTTGGGGTCAATAGAGGCGATGATTTTATCTTCATCTTGGTGCGGTAGGGGCAATTGGACCAGTATACCGTGCATGTCAGGGCGAGAATTTAGCTCTTTAATTTTTTGTAGTAAAGTTTGCTCTGAAACATCGGCGGGAAAAATAAATTTTTCAATAAAAATCCCCACTTCGCGCGCTGCTTGTTCTTTGAGATGGACATACAGATGCGATGCCGGATCATTGCCTACCAAAATAACGGCCATACCGGGAGGATTGGGGAGTTTTTCAATAATTTTTTTTGCTTTCGCGCGAATTTCAGCTGCTAATATTTTGCCTTTTAAAATTTCAACCATAGGCGTAAAATAATGAATTTTAAACCATTTTGCAAGTAAGTTGGTTAATGTGTTTGTTCTATTATACGATTAATAAAAGCATTGGGCACGATATCAAAGACTGAAAACGGCGCTGCAGCATCAAAATCTATCATATAAAGGCGCGGTTTTTGAAAAATATCGGGGCGGTCGTTCTTTTTTGGGAAAAGTAAAACAAAATTACCAAAGTGATCATGACTATGGTAAAAACCAAGTTTATCTAAGCCTTGGTCAATTCTTTCCGCTGTCGCTCTAATGTATTCTTCATGTAAATTTGAAACCGCAAGCCAGTTTTGTGCTGATGGCCCCGGTATTACACGCGTAAAAACGTTTACGGTTAAATCATTTTTCCAACGCGCTTTAATAATCGGTTCAATCGGAATGTAATCAAATCCTAACTCTTTCCACAAACCGGCTGCTTCATAAGCTCTGCGCCAAAGATTAAAATGTGCGAAATGAAATTGTCTGATAATCGCTTTACTTTTTAAAGAAGGGGATCTGCACGTTATTGTATCCAATAATATCGTCGGCGCACCGGTTTTGTGCATTTTTTGTCTGAAAAATGAACCAGTTGCAAAACTATATAAACCATTTCTTCTCGCAACTCTTAACAAAACATTGTATGTTTCAAAATCAATATTTTTTATTGCGTTAATTTTATAAAGCGGTTCTCGGTAGCGATGGCGTGCTGCTTTTCTGATAATGTTGAGTAATTCCGCAATTATTTCTTCGCGTGATATGTTAAATGATTGGAATGCCTCAGTATTGCTAATTGCTTGTCGCCACAGTTTATCATCTTGGTGCTCTGTGATTATTTTTGCTATTTCAGGATAATGTTGTAAATTTTTTGATACAGTGTAATGGATTAGATATTCCATCTTTTTTTCATCTGTGTGCAGTGTAGAAAATAATACCAGAGCTTGTTTTAATATTTTGATTTGGTTTTTTTCAGCTATGGACTCTAATTTTCTTAACAATAATGTAAAAATAGTTAAATCTGTATTCGTATCCAATAGCAATGTCCATAATGTGAGAAATCTTTCTTTTGCGGATAATAAATGTAAATTGCGAATTGCCACCTCTTTGGCGTTATAGTTTCCGGACGCTAGAATTTCTTTTAAAATATTTTCTCTGTCAGATGGGGGTAAATCAAGAGCGGCGATTGTATCTTTATAATTGAAATCCTTTATATGAATTTTGGCAAATCTTTCTTTTATCCTTTGTGGAGCGGTTTTTTTAATATTGTCAACACTGCTTTCGTATTTTTTAAAGTCTTCAACGGTTAATTTTTTGGCGCCCGGAATTTGATAGTAATCATGCCATCTGGAAAAATTATCAGAATTTAATTCTTCCCAAGTATTCGTTTTTTTCGTAGGCGATCTGCTCTTTAAAAGCCATTGCTTTCATATGATTTTAGTAGCGCAATTCAGGATATAACGGAAAGGATTTTGCCAATTCAGCCACTTGCTTTTTGATATCTGATAGTTTTTGTTCATTATTTTTATTGTTGATCGCATCGTTTATAAAGGAGGCGATAATTCGCATTTCTTTTTCTGTCATGCCACGCGTTGTTAAAGCTGGTGTTCCAAGCCTAATGCCTGAGGGGTCGAGAGGTTTCCGCGGATCATCCGGAATCATATTTTTATTAACCGTGATACCGGCTTTATCTAGGGCAGCTTCCGCTTCAGCGCCGCTTAATCCTTTGCTGGTTACGTCAATGAGTAATAGGTGATTGTCAGTGCCGCCAAACATTAATTTAAAGCCATAACTTTTTAATTCATTTTCCAGTGTTTTGGCATTAATTTTTATTTGTCTGGCGTATTCTTTAAACTCCGGTTGCATTGCCTCTAAGAAAGCGACAGCTTTGGCGGCAATAACATTTTCGTGCGGTCCGCCCTGTAGGCCCGGGAAGACGGCTTTGTTAACTGCTTTGGCGTGTTTCTTTTTACACATTATCATTCCGCCTCGCGGACCTCGCAAAGTTTTATGGGTTGTAGTGGTGACTAAATCAAAAATTGGTACAGGATTATTCATTTGTCTGCCGGCAATCAAACCGGCTATATGAGAAATATCGGCCATGGTATAAGCATTAACTTCGTCGGCGATTTTTTGCACCGTTTCATATTCAATTTCTCGAGAATATGCCGAATAACCAACCAAAATCAATTTTGGCCTATGCGTTATGGCCATTTCCCGTAAATTGTCATAATCAATCAAGCCATTGTTATTTGTTTTATAGCGTATAAAATTATAAATTTTAGCAGATTGAGTAACGGGATGGCCATGCGTTAAATGTCCTCCATGCGATAAATCCATCCCCAAAATCGTATCCCCTGGTTCTAGT